>DATAIA010000414.1:0-3251 GCA_036262895.1 Xanthobacteraceae bacterium | reverse complement strand
AGAACCAAGCCCGCGTTTTGCACCCGCACTTACGGTTATTTATTGCGGCGGATTGCTGTACCAGGAATCTCGCACGATCCTCCAGGTATTGCCTTCTTTCTTCCACACAGATTGGCCGGTTATTCGGGTAACAAGACACGCACCTGGCCCCTGGTTGGGGCTCCCGGGCAATAGGAACCCGCGTCTGGCCCAAGGCGGCCCCCTCTTGTCAAGTTCGCTGCCTCCGCTAAAGTTTGGCAAAAGAAGGCGCCGGCCACGGGGCACGGCGGAGGATTGCTATGCTCGCTTCCAAGCTCCTCCGGTCTTTGATGACCGAGGGTCAACTCACCGTCATTGATGCGGCTGGGGTCAGCCATGTGTTCGCCGGGCGTCCGGGTCCGGCGGTAACGGTGCGACTGCACAATCGGGCACTGCACCATCGCCTGCTACTCAATCCGAAGCTGGCGGTGGGCGAAGCCTATATGGACGGCACCCTCACCATCGAGGATGCCTCGCTATACGATCTGATCGATCTCTTGGCGCGCAACCTCGTTGCTTTTGAAAATCGCCCGAGCCGTCGGTTTGTGAACGCCGTGGAGCGCGCCGTCCGGATCGTCCACACTTACAATCCCGTTCCTCGCGCGCACCGGAACGTCGCCCACCACTACGATCTATCGGGAACGCTTTATGACCTGTTCCTGGATCGTGATCGGCAATATTCCTGTGCCTATTTCACTTCCGCGAACGAAACGATCGAGCAAGCGCAGGAGAACAAGAAACTGCACCTCGCCGCCAAGCTGCTGCTGAAGCCAGGGCAGCGGCTGCTCGACATCGGCTCCGGCTGGGGCGGGCTCGCTCTTTATCTGGCGCGTCTCTCTGGAGTGGACGCGACCGGCATCACCCTTTCCACTGAGCAGCACAAGATCGCGAATGAGCGCGCTCACACGGACGGGCTCAACGAGCGGGTCCGATTTCATCTGCGCGACTACCGCCTGGAGAGTGGACGCTACGATCGCATCGTTTCGGTCGGCATGTTCGAGCATGTCGGGCCGGCCAATTATAACACCTTCTTTGCGAAGATCCGCGATCTCCTGGCCGAGGACGGCGTCGCGCTGCTGCATTCGATCGGGCGGATGGAGCCGCCCGGCAGCACCAATCCTTGGCTGCGCAAATATATTTTCCCGGGCGGCTACACGCCTGCTTTGTCGGAAGTGCTCTCCGCCATCGAGCGCGTTGGCCTCTGGGTCACGGACATCGAAATCTTGCGCCTGCATTATGCGGAAACGCTTCGGCATTGGCGGCAGCGCTTCGAGGCCAACCGCGACCGCGTGCGCGCGATCTATGACGAGCGCTTTTGCCGAATGTGGGACTTCTACTTGACCGGTTGCGAGATCTCGTTCCGGCGCATGAACCAGATGGTTTTCCAGGTTCAACTTGCCCGCAAACAGGAAGCGGTGCCACTGACGCGCGACTACGTGACAGACTTCGAGCACGCACATCGCGCTCAGGCAGAGGAGACCGCAGCAGCAGCGGAGTGATCCCGCTGTAACGACGTGCTGACGGGCCGTACTCGCGAACGCGACCCTATGCGACCTCGCATCACATTTGAACATCGCCGGGGCGTCACCACGTCAGTGCCGTGGCAACCAAGTTTGCGAGCATTGAACGTGCCAGAGCGAGTGCCCGACAGAGAATCTGGGCGCAGCTCCATCCGCTCGTTTTCGATGCTGTTGTCGGCTTAGCGCTCTGGTTGGTTCTGTCAGCGTGGCTCTTTTTCAGAGGTTCTGGCTATAGCGAAATCGTGCTCGCGGTGATGAGCGGGCTCGCCATGGCGGCGGTGGCGATTCCTTACGTGCTTTGGCGGATCGCATGGACGCATGGCGCAAGCAGGCCCCCGGCAGATGAGCAATCTTTTCATGACTGGCAAACAGGGGAGTTGCAAATCTGGCAGGCTCGAATCCGGTGTCGAGATGCATTCAGATACTTCTGCCACTCGCCGCCGTTGCCGCCGGCATGACTGCAATAGGCATCGTATTCTGGCTCACTTGACCGTGAATGCAGACATCCGCAGGCCTTATGCTGCGTGTGTGTCGTTCACCGGAGAAAGTGAGAAGCTTGAACTTCCGGCTGGTCTGAGTTTGTGAAGAGCCTCCTCACTCGGTTGGAGCGATCTCGGCGGCGGCTAATTCATGCATCAGGCTAAGAGCTGCGCCGAATAGGTCGGGATCACCCTCGGCAGGATAGACTGCATATGCGGGCAAGGTGAATTCCGGCGCACCAGTTAGGCGTGTTAATCGTCCGCTCTTCAAATCCTGCCGAATAAGGCGCAGCGGGAAATATCCTGATCCACCATTTTTCAGAATGTATTGAAGCCCGATCCAACCAACATTTGCGCTAAGGGCCGGTCCGGCGAAATCCGGAAACGTAACGTTATGCGTGGCGAAGAACTCTGGCCCCCAATCTATATAGACGTAGTCAGGTCCAGGTTCCGCGGAACTGGCTGGGTCGGTGGATACCAGCACGAGCTTTTCCTCGAACAATTGCTCTACCTTCAGGCCGGGGCGGCTTTGCGGCGTATACATCACTCCGATATCGACGCGGCCCTCGACAAGGCCTTGCATTATTTCCGCTTCGACGGCGATTTCAGCGCGCACAGACACATCAGGGGCCCTCGCCCGCATCAAAGGTATCCATTCCAGCAGAAGCTCTTCCCACAAACCAAAGCGGCCGCCGATGGTCAGCGATGCTCGAAAACCTTTCGGAACTCCGACCTCGTGGCGCGCCTGTTCGGCCGTGCGCACAAGCGTGACCGCGTGTTTCTGGAATTGCCGGCCGGCTGCAGTCAGTGCCGTTCCCGCCTTATTCCGGACGAAGAGCTTGCAGCCAAGTTGATCCTCAAGAGAGTGAATCCGGGAGCTCACCGTTGATTGCGTGACGTGAAGTCGTTCCGCAGCGGTGATGAAGTTTCCCGCAGCAATCACGGTGAGAAAGGTTCGTGCGAGCTCCGTATCCATGGCCTCTGTTTGAAATCGATTTCTTCGATATCAACGGTCAAAATTTATCGTTTGTCAAATCCTACGCCCGCGCTAAATCGTAGATATGGCCATCCGAAGACTGCCGATTGAAACCACTCGAATACCGACGAGACGTGACATGCGTAAACAAAGGAAGAATGGCCCCAGGCCGGATCCGAACAGGAACGAAACGGAATTGCGTGTGCGACCTACGAGCACATCGAGAGCTACGAACCCGCGCACCGACAGCATCTGGCG
>DATAIA010000413.1:0-2350 GCA_036262895.1 Xanthobacteraceae bacterium | reverse complement strand
AAGCGGGAGAATGGCCTTGAGTACAAAGCGTCCCAAATCAGTGTCGGCACCGGCGGCAAGCAGGTTCTGTTCAATGCGCTTGCGGTGACGCTCAATCCCACGGACGAGGTTATTATCCCCGCGCCGTACTGGGTGAGTTATTACGACATGGCGCTGCTTGCCGGCGGCAAGCCCGTGGTCGTGGAGACGCAGGCGCGTGATGGTTTCAAATTGAAGCCCGAAGTTCTCGACCGGACGATTACACCGCACACCAAGTGGATCATCTTGAATTCGCCGTCAAACCCAAGTGGGGCTGCCTATTCCCGCGCCGAGCTCAAGCAATTGACCGATGTTCTGATGAAGCATCCGCATGTCTGGGTGCTGTCGGACGATATGTATGAGCATCTCGTGTACGACGATTTTGAATTCACGACGCCGGCCCAGGTCGAGCCTCGGCTGTACGACCGCACGCTCACGCTCAACGGCGTCTCGAAGGCCTATTGCATGACCGGATGGCGGATCGGATATGCCGGCGGGCCGGAGAAACTCATCAAGGCGATGGCGACCTATCAGTCGCAGACAACATCAAACCCGTGCTCGGTTGCCCAATGGGCGGCGGTTGAAGCGCTTGATGGACCGCAGGATTTCATTCCCAGGAACAACAAAGTGTTTAAGGAGCGGCGTGATTTAGCCGTATCCATGCTCAATCAGGCGAATGGCATTAACTGTCCGATGCCGGAGGGGGCATTCTACGTGTATCCATCCTGCGCGGGGACCATCGGAAAGAAGGCTCCCTCGGGCAAACAGATTACAAACGATCAGGATTTTGTAACCGAACTTCTTGAAGCTGAAGGGGTGGCCGTTGTGCAGGGCAGCGCATTCGGAAGTGGCCCGGCCTTTCGCATTTCTTATGCTCTCAAGACAGAAACACTTGAGGAAGCCTGCCGCAGAATCCAGCGATTTTGCGGTAACCTTACCTAAGTCAAGTGTTTGGTAAGGCCAGTCATGGCATCGTAAGTCTCGCCCATCGGACAGGCGCTCGTCGTCTTCCATGCTTAATAAGAGGTATATCATGAAGCGTCTTTCGTTGATTTGTGCTCTCGGCCTTGCAGCTCTTGCTGCTTCCGCGCCGGCAGCTTCCGCTCAGTCGCCGGTGCAGGTCGGTGTTCTCGAATGCCGTGGTGCCGCAACAACGAGTTTCATTGTTGGTTCGGTCCATGAGATGCGCTGCACGCTCCGCTCGAGCATCACTGGCCGTCATAACTACGTCGGCGTAGTCCGTCGCGTTGGTTTCGACGTTGGCTTCACCGACCGTTCCGTCCTCGCCTGGGCCGTACTCGCGCCCACGCGTAAGATCGGTGCGGGCGATCTCGCCGGCACTTACGCTGGCGTCAGCGCCGGAGCCACCATCGGCATCGGCGGCAATGCAAACGTCCTCGTCGGCGGATTGAGCAATTCGATTGCACTTCAGCCGCTGAGCCTGGAAGGCCAGCAGGGCTTGAACATTGCAGCCGGCGTTGCCGATCTGAAGCTCAGCCCGGCCCGGTAAGTCGCTCGGCTTGCGGGCGTTTGCGCGCCCGCAAGTTGCGAGTTGATTGTCCGAGCATTCATGCTCATTTGAGTTCGCGCCGGTGGCACTGTCACCGGCGCGTTCTGTTTTTAAGAGCGTCATCATCTTCTTTTTGTTCTTTTTGAAAATTGGTGTTTTCCGGGGGTGAGCTTCCCGCATCGCCCGATACCGCTTTGCCGCAGTGCATGGCGATCCTCTTGCCAGAGCCCCATAGGCCTGAGACGATAACAACACGGACCCAAGAGAAGGCCCGACCTCGGCTCAACGGCGGCAGACGCCACGACGGAGGCGGAAATGGGACAATCCGGAGACGTTGGTCTAAAAGGCCCACGGTGCATTGCGCTTGTGGGACCATTCCAAAGCGGCAAAACCACTCTTCTTGAAGCAATCCTTGCGCGAACCGGTGCAATCGCGCGGCAGGGCACGGTGGAGGCCGGTACGACCATTGGTGATGGCAGTGCCGAAGCACGCAGTCATCGCATGAGCGTCGAGCTTTCGTTTGCATCCGCCACGTTCATGGGTGACAGCTACACCTTCATCGATTGTCCGGGCTCGATCGAATTCGTGCACGATATGCGTGCGGCGCTTCCAGCGGTGGATGCCGCGGTCGTGGTGTGTGAGGCGGATGAACGTAAAGCGCCGCAATTGCAGCTTGTGCTGCGCGAATTGGAAAATCTCGGCATTCCCCGATTTCTGTTTCTCAACAAAATCGACAAAGCAGATCAGCGCGTCCGCGACACGCTGAAAATTTTGCAACCTGCTTCCCGAACGCCTCTGGTGCTGCGGCAAATCCCAATCTGG
>DATAIA010000412.1:0-20640 GCA_036262895.1 Xanthobacteraceae bacterium | reverse complement strand
CTGGACGCATGAGTGTTGACCGACATTATAACGGGTATCGAGGCGCTCGCCCCGCGTCCCATAACTCAAGGCTTTGACCTCGTTCATTCGCCGGAAGACTCTGATATTCTGCAGGAGCGGGCCAACGCCGGAGCCAATAACGAGGTCAAGTATCGAATGAGCCGTATCCAAAGCTGGAGCATCAATTTTGCATTGACGGCCGTCGCTGTGGCTGTGTCCTACTTTTGGCTTGATAAGCCGATCGCGTTCTTTGCGCACGATCAGCTTCGCCATTTCACTCTGTTCGAACGCTTGACCCAAATCCCGGAGTGGATTGCACCATTTGCAGTTCTTGCTCTTCTTATTCTTGGCGTACGTGCCCTCATCGATCGCCCGCTCACTAAACTCGAAGCCGTCATTCTGGTCTGCGGTTTGAGCTTGATTGTCGGCTCAGCACTCAAAAACCAGCTCAAGTTCATCTTCGGACGCACATGGCCGGAAACCTGGGTCAGAGATAATCCCTCTCTGATCCGCGACAGCGTTTACGGCTTTAATCCATTTCACGGCGGGCAAGGATACGAAGCGTTCCCGTCCGGACATACAACAGCGATTTGCGCTGTCATGTCGGTGCTATGGATCTGCTATCCCCGGCTAAGGCCGCTCTACGCCACGTTCGTACTGGCCGTCGCCATTGGCCTGATCGGCGCCAATTTCCATTTTCTTGGCGATGTGATTGGGGGTGCTTTCGTTGGCACATTTACCGGCACAGCCGCTGTCGCGCTCTGGGAAGCCGGCGGGCCAACCCGCATTTCCGCCCCCCGCAATCACGGCGGGAAGACCTGACTAGCGAACAACATCGAGAGCGACTGGCGTCAAGCCGGAGAACCCGAGTTGGCGGGCAGCGGCGGGCGTCACATCGATCACGCGCCCCTTCCTGAACGGACCACGGTCGTTGATGCGGACGATGACCATCCGTCCATTTCGCCGGTTGGTCACCCGCACCATTGTCCCAAACGGCAATGTACGATGAGCGGCGGTCAACTGGGTGGGGATGGATCGCTCCCCACTGGCCGTGCGCCCGACGTGATAGCCGTAAACTGAGGCAATTCCCGAAAATCCGGCTGTCGCTGCCTGCGCCGTGAGCGATGACATGAACCCAACCATCGACAAGCATATTACGCGCACCATCAATCTGGTGATCATGTCCAGCCGCCCCCCAATGCACCCGCCAGCTATGTACTGCGGCCCCAATGATTCCCATTTGCGGCAATAAAGAGGCGCTTCCGGCATTTACCAAAAGAGCATGGGTTTTATCGAGGTATCCTCCAAGCACACAGCGTTTCGTTGGAGGCGGCTCGATCGGTGGAAGCTCCGTTTTTGTGCTCTACCGTTAGAGGCGTTAGATGACGCCCCTGGTTGGCTCTTGCGAATTGCGCTAGGACTTAAGTGCGATTCCCTTTCCCAAAAGCGGGCCAGATAAGTGGCTGGCGCGTGTAGAGGGAATGGCAACAAACGACCGTTCGACATCGCCCTGCCTTGTTTGACATGTGTGTGGTGGAGGTCATCTGATCCGCCTCTACTGGAACGGCTATTCAGGTCGTATTCAGCTCAATAAGCGAATGTCGCCTAATGGATAAGTTGCAACGGTTCTCGTACGGGATCTCGACGATCTTAAAACGCTCTTCGTTCAAGAATGCGTTTTTGCCATCGGACAAGTTTCCGGCCTCCGGTGACATCTTTTCCCGGCCGCAGCGGCTCGGCGATTTTTCCGCACCCCAGATTGCGGTGCTGTTCGCGCTGGTCGCCCTGGTCGCTTCAATTCCGGTTATCACGCATCCACTCCCCCCACTCACCGATTACGTAAACCATCTGGCGCGCATGCATGTCATCGCCACCATCGGCAATGACGCCAATCTGGAACGGTTTTACGAAATCAGCTGGCAAATCATTCCCAACCTGATGATGGATATTGTCGTACCGGCTCTCAGCCGGATGATGAGCATCTACCAAGCAGGTCAGTTATTTACGGTCTTTACCTTTGTGCTTATTGCGTCCGGCACTTTGGTCCTTAACCGGGCTCTGTTCGGTTACTGGTCGATCCTGCCGCTCATTGCCTTCCCTCTTCTCTACAACCATGTTTTTCTGATCGGCGTTGTAAACTATGTGTTCGGCATCGGGCTTGCGCTGTGGGGAATGGCCCTTTGGGTCGTGCTGCGGGAAAAACCTTGGCCGTTTCGACTGATCATCTCAGCCCTATTCGCATTGACACTCTTCTTCTGCCATTTGTTCGCGGTCGGCCTCTACGGCATGGGCCTGCTCGCTTTCGAATTGCGCCGTCTGTGGATCACCCGTGACCAACCGCTCGGACCACGATTGGCGAGCTTTGTCGCAACGGGCCTGCCCTTTGTTCCGCTTATCTATCTGCTCCTAAACAGTCCGACATGGGATCTGGCGGGTAAAAACTTCTGGGAGCAGCAGGGAAAAATTGACGGCCTCACCTTCGTCATTGCCGTTTATTCGGACATTGTTGCCTTTGCACTAACGGCGATCGTCGCCGGCGCCGCAGTCTGGGCCGTGCGCCATCGTCTTCTGCGCTTGCATCCAGTCGGCTGGTTTTTGCTGACGATTGGTTTGGCGGTGTACCTTGCAATGCCGCGCGTGCTGTTCGACAGCTATCTTGCTGATCAGCGTCTGCCAGTTGCTCTTGCATTCATGATGATCGCCTGCGTGCACCTGCAATTGCGTCATCGCATGGTTCGCCGCGGGTTTCTGGTGCTGCTGGCGGTTACGCTGGTCGTTCGCGTGATCGAAGTTGACGTCAACTGGGCCGAGTTATCGCGCCAGACGCTTGAATTTCGTGATTCCGCAAAACGCATCCGGCGTGGCGCAACGGTCCTGGTGGCCTATGCCGATCAGACCGCGGGTGACGACGTCAAAGATCTTGGCCTTGTCCATGCAGCCTGCCTGGCCATGATCGAGCGCTCTGCTCTGGTGACAACCGCGTTTACCGTTCCCGGCAAACAGATCATGCACGTGCGGCGGGCCTATATTGACCAAGTCGATACCGAAGACGGAACGCCGCCGTCTGTCGAGCAGCTATTGGTGGCCGCAGCACGCCAGAAAGACGAAACGCCCGGCTATTGGCAGCAGTGGAATAGTCGCTTCGACTACCTTTATATCCTGTTCACGGATCCGGATTCAGCCAATCCGGCTCCAGATCTATTGACGCTCGTGCACGACGGAGAGCGATTTCAGCTTTACCGGATTAACAGATCCAAGACCGCGCAAGAACCTTCATCACTACCGTTGCCCCTGACCAGGCTGAAGACAGAAACGCGCTGAATTCTGCCTTGCTGTTTCTCATTACCTTGAAATGAAAATGGCTCTGCCGGACGATCCGACAGAGCCATCAAGCAAACGCTTAAGCTTCGAATTATTTGATAGCCGCAACGCCCGCTTGCGATACGACATCATCCTGCGAGCCGGTACCGCCGCTAACGCCGATCGCACCGATCAGTTTTCCGCCGACAACCAAGGGATTGCCGCCACGGGAGGCAACAATATCGTCGAGCGTCGAAAGATAAGAAAAGTTGCTACCCCGCCCCATGGCGTTCTCAAAAGCAAGCGTCGGACGTCGATATTTGGCTGCCGCACGGGCCTTGTGTTGAGAAATCGAAATCGAAGCGTACTGACAGTTGTCCATGCGCTCGAAATATACGAGATCACCCGTGGGCCCGACAACCGCGATGCACAGTTTCCAATTATGCTTGGTGGCCTCGGCCATTGCAGCAGCGGCGACTTTCTTTGCCGTCTCAAGATTGATCGTCTCACCATACGGTACATCGAACGGCATTGCATCGGGAACAGCATCATTTGGATTGGCCGACGCCGGGGCTGGTGCAGCCGGGGCAGGTGCTTGTGCCGGCGCCTGCGCAAATGCGCTCGAGCTCATCGTCAAGGCGGCGCACAGGAGCCCCGCCATTGTCGTGAATTTTCGCATTAGAGATTCCTCCAGGATTATTCCGTGCCGCCCGGCACGGTTATTTTGAGACCATCCGAGATTCGTTATTGATCTGACAAGGACTGCAACTCATAGACGCGCTGTTATACTGTATCGGCGGCCGCCGCCAAACTGATCCTTGGAAAGGTGACGTCAAGCTGCGATTTGCCGGCCTAAGCTGAGTTCTAATTGAGCGGACAGAGGTGCATCGATGAACAATCCGATTGTCGCAATCCTTGCACCGGGCGCCATGGGCGCCGGCGTCGGCAAGCGCCTGATCGACCATGGCGTTCAGGTCTGGACCCTCCTTGCCGGTCGAAGTTCTGCAAGCCGGAAGCGGGCCACCGATGCGGGCATGATCGATACGCCCGAACAAAGAATAATTGGGGCCGATTTCATCCTGTCGATCGTTCCTCCGTCACAAGCGTTGCCGATGGCAGAGCGGCTAGCGGGCCTGCTCGCGCAGGCTCGACACAAGCCGATCTATGTGGATTGCAATGCAGTCAGCCCAAAAACGGTGGAACACATTGGAACGCTTTTCGAAGACATCTGCCCATTTGTTGATGCGGGTATCATTGGTGGCCCCCCAAAATCAGGATTGCAGGGCCCCAGATTCTATAGTTCGGGCATGCATACAGCGCGGTTCGCGGCTTTGAGGGATTTCGGATTGGACGTCCGTCTTCTCGAAGGACCGATTGGGGCTGCGTCCGCACTGAAGATGTCCTATGCAGGCATTACCAAAGGCCTGACGGCACTGGGGTCCGCGATGATGCTGGCGGCAACTCGCGCTGGAGCAGCCCAAGCCCTTCATACAGAACTGGCGCAAAGCCAACCGGCACTGCTGACCTGGCTCACCCGCCAGATCCCTCCCATGTTTCCGAAAGCCTACCGATGGGTTGGCGAGATGGAGGAAATTGCTGATTTCCTCGCCGAGGATAAAGGCGCAAGCCGGATATTTGGGGGTGCCGCAGAACTTTACGACCGGCTCGCTCAGGATTTCACTGGCGGCAAACAGGAAGCATCTGCTCTGACTGACTTCCTAGCAAAATCGAACCGATGAATTTCGCCTGTCTTTCACCTAGTGTTCCGATTCCGACGTTCGTATCCCATTGCGGCACGCGCTTGTACGAACGTCGGAATCAAAGGAACACTAGTAACTTTATGATTTCTAGTGTGGTTTTGGATTTGACGTTCCTATTCGAGTTCGCCGCAAATGGGATAGGAACGTCAAATCCACCACACTAGCAATTGTGGAGATGTGAAAGCATGTGATCGAGCCCAAATGAGTTATAGGCTACAAGTCGCCGTCGGAGAGTTGGCATGTATCCGTGGTTTGATCGCAAAGGGCAGCTATCGTTTCTCAAGCTGACGGTGCTTGTCGTGCTGTTCGTGCCGGGCGGCTGGACGGCACTCGACTACTATTTTGGAAATCTCGGTGCTCGCCCACTTACCGAAGCAATCCATCAGACCGGGTTGTGGGCCATCCGCTTTTTGTTCCTCTCGCTAGTCGTCACACCTGCCCGCGTGCTGCTGCAATGGCCCCGCCTCATTCTGGTACGGCGGATGATTGGCGTTGCAGCGTTCGCCTATGCGCTGGCGCATCTTATTCTTTATGCAGCCGACCAGAAGTTCGACCTCGGGAAAGTTGCGACCGAAATCGCATTGCGGATTTACCTGACAATTGGCTTTATCGCGCTCTTGGGCCTGAGTGCGCTCGCAGTGACATCAACCGACCGCATGATCAGCCGGCTCGGCAGCGAGCGATGGCAACGGCTGCACCAATTGGCTTATGGCATCGCCCTGTTAGGCGCCGTCCATTTTTTTCTGCAACAGAAAGATGACGTCAGCGAGCCGACCATCATGTTCGGTTTGTTTGCCTGGCTGATGGGCTATCGGCTGATCGCCTATTTCAAGGGCGGGTCGTTGCCCCTCTGGTCTGTGGCCGGGTTGAGTGTGGGCTGTGCCGTGCTCACGGCTTTCGGCGAGGCCTTTTATTTCTGGTGGAAAATTGGCGCGCCGCCGACGCGCGTCCTGGAAGCAGATTTAATGCTGACGACCGATATCCGCCCGGCTTGGTTTGTCCTGGCCGCTGGCCTTGTCCTGACATTGGGCCGGCTTGCACGACCTGCTCCCAAGCGATCGCGCGCACGGCTTCGCCCCGCATGACGTGGATTGAAACAAATCCCGGTTTGACTCATTGCAAAAGTGTGTTTTAACGCCACCCAACAGGGGCATCGGCGCACACATGCGCAATGTGAGTTCACGTCAGTTGTGGCGGCGGCTTCTCAGCTGCACACTGAGCTATGCCCTTGCGCTTCAACTCATTCTTATAGGGTTGGCGGGCGCACACGTCGCGCACACCGCCGACCAGAGCTCGGCCGCGTTTGAGATTTGCTTGCATGACGGTGGGGCTAATGCGGGCCCCGGTGACAGCAATCCGCTGCCACAACACCACACCCAGGATCATTGCAAGTTCTGCCTGAGCAGCGCGCCCTCTCTCGAACTGACCACGCCCCCCTCTCCCGTCCGCGTGCTCGCGCAAGCTGAGACGATTCAGTGGCAAGCGCGCAATTTCGAGTTCAACGCCCGGGCACATCATCCAAGCGAGCCGCCTCGAGGTCCTCCGCAAACGGCGTGAAGCTCCACGGCCTTATGGGCCGAATGGTGCAATTACGTCCTCATATAGCGGAGAAGTTTCATGTATCGCCTGTTTTTGCGCGCCATTGCGCCTGCAACGCTTGCCACGCTCGCGTTTACGTCCCACGCCTCAGCCCACTGCTTCGTCGGCTCCCGATTTTTCCCGGCAACGCTGAATACCGATGACCCATGCGTCGCCGACGAATTGTCCCTTCCCACCGTCAGCAGATTCAAAACCGGCGATATTCCGTCTGCAACGCAGACCGATATTTCCGTAGATTTCGCCAAGCGCATTACCGAGAATTTCGGCGTCAGCATCTCAACCACCTGGACCCATGTCGCCCAACGCGGCAATCCGAGCGCCAGCGGATTCCAGAACCTTGAGACTGCGTTTCAGTATCAACTTCTCAAAGACAGTTCCCGCGAACTGGCCATGCTTGCGGGTGTAAGCGTCGAATGGGGCGGAACCGGCGCGGCTGGAGTTGGCGCGGAGCGGTTCAGCGTGATCACCCCCACCTTTAACGTCGGAAAAGGCTTCGGCGATTTGCCTGACACGGTGCGCTGGGCAAAGCCGTTCGCGATAACCGGCCAGATCGGCTATGCGATTCCGACGCGTTCCAGCACCACCGATGTTGATCCCGACACAGGCGAGATTACGGTCGCAAACAATCCGAACTTTCTCGTCTACAGCGGCTCGCTTCAATACAGCCTGCCTTATCTTAAGAGTAATGTGACCGATCTCGGGCTTCCCGACTTCATCAATCACCTGATCCCAATTGTAGAAGCGCAATTCCAGACGCCGGTATCGAACAATTTCGGCACGGGCATTGGCACGACGGGCACGATCAATCCCGGCGTGATCTGGGCGGGGCAGCATTTTCAAGTAGGCTTGGAAGCCGTCGTTCCCGTGAACCGCGACAGCGGCAGAGGCGTGGGCGTTATCGGCCAATTACATCTTTATTTGGACGATCTATTCCCCAAGACGCTTGGGCAACCCTTGATCGGTGCAGCGTCCAATCCCTCCAAAATCTCATTCGGAAAATAAGATCATGCGCTGCATCAATCTTCTAACAGCCAGCACATTCCTGCTGTGCGGTACTCTAGCCGCTCATGCACATGCAACACTCGATCGCTCCGATCCCGCCGTCGGCAGCGAACTTCGCGCAGCACCCCATCAGGTGACATTGTGGTACACACAGAAACTCGAACCCGCCCTCAGCTCGATCGAGGTGCGCAACTCCGCCGGCGAAAGAGTTGACCAGGGCCGCGCACGCGTCGACCCTTCCAATCACTCCGTCCTGCGGATCGGATTGAAACCATTGCCGCCGGGCACCTATAAGGTGATCTGGCGCGTGTTGTCCGCCGATACGCACACGACACAAGGCAGCTTTACCTTTCAAGTTGGGGACCGCTGATGTGATGCGTTTCATTGGAGCGAGGATAGCGTGATCGATCCTCTGATTGGTGCACGCTCGATTCATTTCGCAACAACAGCGATCGTCGCGGGCACCGCATTCTTTGGGCTATTTGTTTCGAGCCCCGTATTTCGGCAAGCCGGTGCAGGAGTGCATCCGGAGATCGCGGCTTACCACAGAAGCATCAGGCAAGTCGCCGCAGCTGCGCTCGTGATTGCGGTGCTCTCGGGCGCGGCGTGGCTACTATTGTTGGCGGTCGAGATCGGCAATCAATTTGCAAGTGAGGGCATCACGATCGGCCTTGTCTTGACGCTACTAACCAAGACTCAGATCGGTTTTGATTGGATTGTGCGATTAATCCTCGCCGCACTCCTATCGATGCTACTGATGTCAGGTGGAGATGAACCCGGACCGCTGAGGTGGCGCGCAGCGGCATTGGCGTTAATAGCCGCAGCTTTCATCGGCGGCCTGGCATGGGCGGGCCACTCAGGGGCTGCGCCAGGCGTTGCCGGCAACATCCAAATTGCAGCGGATGTCTTCCATCTTATCGCCGCGGGAGCATGGATCGGCGGCCTCGTCCCGTTTGCCATGCTGATGGCTTTGGCTTTTCAAACGGCGAACCAGACGACCATTCTTGTTGCGCGCGATGCGACCCTGCGTTTTTCAATGCTCGGCATTGCGAGCGTTGGAATGTTGCTTGTTACGGGCATTGTCAACAGCTGGATGCTGATCGGCGATTTGTCCAACTTGATCGGAAATCGCTATGGCCAGCTTTTGCTTATCAAGGCTGCTCTGTTCCTGATCATGATTGTCGTTGCCGCAATCAATCGTTCCGTGCTCACCCCGAAGCTTGTTGCAGGAAGCAAAACAACACAAACGTCTGCGGCCTGCGCGGCAGTTCAACAATTACAGCGCAACAGTCTCATTGAAATCGGTCTTGGCTTTGCGATTATTGCCATTGTTGGCGTGCTTGGGACGTTGCCGCCCCACGGCAAACACGAGTTCACAAGCGGAACCCCAATCTCCGAAGGACAAAGCGGCCAAATGCACCTACATTAACGGCCTTACCTTGCTGCGGTTTCTGGCAGCGTTCCCAATAAGGAAATGCCGTGTTCGAAGGGTTTACCCGTACCGAAATCAAAACCGGCGGTGCCAAGATCGTGACCGTATACGGCGGCAATGGGCCGCCCGTTCTGCTGATGCACGGCAACCCGTTCACACACGTGTCCTGGCATAAAGTCGCCCCTCGCCTCGCCCAGGAATTTACCGTTGTTTGCACGGATCTGCGCGGCTACGGCGATTCCGAAAAGCCGGACGGCGGTGAAGACCATAGCGCTTATTCCTTCCGAGCGATGGCCCAGGACCAGGTCGAGGTGATGGCCGCTCTCGGTCACAAGAAATTCTTTGCGGCAGGCCACGATCGTGGTGCCCGCGTGCTTCACCGCATGTGCCTTGATCATCCCGATACTGTTACGAAGGCGGCGATCCTGGACATCATCCCGCAGCATCATCTTCTCAACAATGTCACTCGCGCATGGGGCACGTTCTCATGGCACTGGTTCTTCATGATCCAACCCTACGATCTGCCGGAACGGCTGATGGGAGCCGATCCGGAATATTTTATTCGCCGTAAGCTCTCCAAAACCAAGAGCGGCACCAACTTCTTCGATGAAGCCGCACTTGCCGAATACATTCGCTGCTTCAAAAATCCAGCAACCCTCCGTGCAATGTGCGAAGACTACCGCGCAACTTTCACGGTCGATCTCGACATGGACACCAAAGATTTTCAGCAAGGGCGGAAAGTGGCGTGTCCAATGCTGCTACTTTGGGGAGCGACCGGCGGCGTCAGCCGCAACCACAAGCCTGAGGAAATCTGGGCGCGGTACGCCGCCAATATTGCGGGCGCAAAGGCGTTGCCCTGCGGACACTATCTATCAGAGGAAGCTCCTGATGAAACATCCGCGGCGCTTCGCGCATTTTTTGCTCAATAATCATCAGCAGTAACAGGAAAAGACCCGATGCAATTGCCCCTGACCGGCGGATGCCAATGCAAAAAGGTTTGGTTCGAAATCAACGCCGAACCATCAACCGTGTATGCCTGCCACTGCACCGAGTGCCAAAAGCAATCGGGGAGCGCGTTTGCGCTTTCCATGATATTGCCACGCGGTTCAATCGTGATCACAGCCGGCGAACCAAAGACGTGGCTGCGCCACCATGAAAGCGGCCGCTTGATCGATTGTGTGTTCTGCGGCGAATGCGGAAGCCGGCTTTATCACAACCCGCACAGCAACCAGAAAGTCACAATTTTTAAACCCGGCACGCTCGATGATACGACTTGGTTCAAGCCGGTCGGTCACATCTGGATTAAAAGCGCGCAGCCCTGGGTCAATATTCCACCGACCAGCATCACTTACGACGCTCAGCCGCCGGATCTTTCGCGCCTGATTGAAGCTTGGCGGCAAGCAGCGCCCTGATTATTTCTATTGCGGCACAAGCGGTCCATCGGCGCGGCGCCATGCATCAAGCCCGCCGTGAATATGGCATGCGGACGTAAGGCCCGCGTCCTGCGCTGCCTGGACAGCCATCGCGGAACGCTCGCCAAAAGCACAAAAGAATACGAGCCGCTTTCCTGTGCTGCCTGCAAGCTCATGCAGCATTCCGCCAGGTTGGATGTTCTCGATCAGGTGCGAATAAGGCGCATGCAGCGAGCCGGGAATAACACCATGCTTTTCGCGTTCGCGACGCTCCCGCAAGTCGATAATGGCAATATCCGCACGTGTCAGGAAATCAAGCGCCTGACGAGCGTTAACAGCCCAACCGCGCTGAGCAATAGTGTCTTGCGCGAGTCCCACGCGCATGTTTGCTGGAACGGCAACATCCATCATTTTTGGATTGGGCAGATTCAAATTGTTCATCAGAGCGGCATATTCGTCGGCTGACTTGACCTGCAGGCGCGGATTAAAGACCTTTTCTTCGCCGATAGTGCTGACCGTGTCGCCCTTGTAGTCATGCGCAGGAAACACAAGCGTTTCGTCCGGAAGCTTCAACAGCCGACCGAAAATCGATTCATATTGCGCCCGGGGATCGCCGTTCTGGAAATCGGTTCGCCCGGTGCCACGGATGAGCAGAGTATCTCCCGTAAACACGCGGTCAGCCATCAGGAAGCTATAAGAGTCGTCGGTGTGACCGGGCGTATACATCACATCGAGACTGATACCCTCGATCTGAAGCTTGTCGCCGTCGCCCACACGCATCGAGACAACATCGACTTTACTCTGCTCTCCCATCACGGTGATACAATGTGTGCGATCGCGTAACGCGCCGAGCCCCGTTATATGATCCGCATGCAGATGCGTATCGACCGCTTTGACCAATTTGAGGTCAAGCTCGCGCATCAATTGGAGATAGCGATCGACTTTTTCGATGACGGGATCAATGATCAACGCCTCGCCGCCACGTCTGCTGGCAATCACGTAGCTGTATGTACCAGAAACCTGATCAAACAATTGCCGGAAGATCATCGTTTCCTCCCGAGACAACAACATCAAATTTGCGGAAATTCAGGATTCCGCCACCATGGTTGATGCTTACGATGGCAGAGCGTCAGGCGCTGTCAATGGAATAGATCAGGGCTGCGGCACCGTGACGGATTTGACGGATTCCAAACCCACGGCAACGATTCTTGAGACCGGATGGCGATAGAAATGGCTTGATGAGCAACACGTAAAGAAAACACATCAAAACAAAAAGAGAGAGTTAGCGCTGTTGCTGTTGCGGTTCCGCAGCGGCAGTTGTCGGCGACTTCCCGCCCGGCAGCACGACAACGCGGGTGCCAACCGTCACACGGCTGTACAGATCCTCGATATCGTCATTCACCAGACGTACGCAGCCGGACGAGACGAACTGGCCGATGGTGGACGGCTGATTGGTCCCGTGAATGCGGAAAAGCGTGTTGCCGAGGTAAAGCGCCCGAGCTCCCAGGGGATTGCCGGGGCCGCCGGCCATGAAGCGGGGAAGATAAGGCTGCCGCTGGATCATCTCCTGGGGCGGATGCCAATCCGGCCATTCCGCCATTTTGCTGACCCGCTCGGTGCCGGCCCAGGTGAAACCCTCGCGCCCGACCCCGATTCCATAACGCAGCGCCTTTCCATTCCCGAGGATCAGATAAAGGAACGTGTTGGGGGTATCGATCACCAGCGTCCCGGGCGGTTCTTTGGTGCGATAATCAACCAATTGCCGACGGAACTGCGCAGGCAGCTCTTTCGGCTCTCCGACTTCAGGCTGATCCTCCGGAGGCAAATTTGCAACGCCAGCCGGCGAGCGCGGCGCCACTTCCGGTCGCATGCCGATGTCGGCGGGGGGACGCAGGCCCCCTCCCTCGGGTTGGGAATATCCCTGCTGGACGGGCGCCCCCGGCAACGGCGCATAGCCCGGCTGGGATCCGTACTGCCCGCTTTGCACGGGAGGGCTTAGCGGAGCCGATTCAATCACTCCGGGTTGCCGCCCGCGGTAGGGATCGATGTCCAACGGGCCAGAGCCAGGAGGCTGGGCCGCGACGGACCCAGGCCCATACCCTCCCGGAATCGGTGCCCGCGGAATAGCCGGCTGATCGGCAGCATCTTCATCCACATCCACCGGCTCGCCCGGATAGGCCCGCTGAGGCGCATTATAGGGCGGATAATACTGGCTCCACGCCTGTCCAATTGAGCCAGACAGCCCCAGCAGGCACGCACCACAGACGGCAAAACCGCGCAAATTCATTGGAAGTCCCGCTCGATTGGAGGTCCCCGCCCGATTCACTTTCAACACAGCAATACGCATGATGAAGGCACATTCAAGACAGGATCGCGCGAACGAGACCTAAGACACGTCCGCAAACGCCGATTAGGAGCCGAAAAAGGGCACACCCCCCGCGGACATCATTCCCCGCGAATGCCCGACCCTATCTGATAAACCGGACTGCCGCGTTTCCTGTCAAGCTGGCTCCAGCCGTTGCACTGGACCGAACACTTTCGCAGACAGGCCGGACCATGCCGAACCGTGTCTTGCTTGGATGAAGGCGAGCGAAGGAGAGCGCCACCGGCACCCCTACGCCTATTTCCATCTTCACATGAGCACGGCGCTGCAAAACCGACTCTTTTCACGAAAAAACCCCGGCACCGCCATAAACCCTCGATACGGTCCGCCCGTCGGGAGGGGAATGGTACAGTCGCCCGACCGGATGGTCTCGATCACTCCTGGTTTGCCCCTGTGGATGTCGATCGGGACCATCCAGATCTTTGCATTTGATCTTGTTTGCAAAACCTCGTCGCGGAACTCAGAGCAAACTTTCAGCGTTTGAAGGAACGTGCCATGGCGCGCGCCCGTGGCGTTGCAGGGGTCATATATGTCACTGCTGATCAGCATTTTGATCACGTTTGTTGTCGTTATTCTTGTTCTTTATCTGATCAATCTGCTGCCGGTCGACGGCCGCATGAAGCAAATCATCCGCATCGTCGTGATCATTATCGGCGTTTTGTCATTATTACGTGAGCTGGCAATCATACCGATATGAAATACTACAGCTTTCTTATGCGGAGCGCGCGCGCATGATGGCGGCGTTGAGTTCGCCACCAAGCAGAAAAATCAACGCGGTCAGATAAAGAAACACCAGCGCAATCATTGCCGATGCCAAACCGGCGTAGGTAGTGACATAATTGTTCGCGAATTCAGAGAGGTATCGACCAAACACGATACCGGCGATGAGCCACAACGCCAATGTCACCGTGATTCCCGGCAAGACCTCGCCCAACCGTCGACGCCCCGCCGGAAGCCAAAGATGGGCGATCAACAACGCAACGACCAACACCACCGATGTCACGGCATAGCGTACAAACGTGACGATCCCTTCGAATGGCGCAAGAGCCGGAATGGCGCGCACGGCCGCGCCGACAATCAGCGGTCCGAGAACAACAAGAAACGCCAGCGCCAACAAGGCGACAGCTCCAATCAATACGTAGGCAACCGATTCCAGCCGCAACAACCACCAAACGCGCGTCTCCGTCACGCCGTAGGCGCGATTGAGTCCGATCCGCAGCCCTTCAATCCCGCTTGAAGCGAAATAGGTTGCGAAGACCACACCCAACGTAAGTGCGCCCCCGCGCACCGTCGTAAGCACGCTATGGATTTCGCGGGCAATGGGGGCTGCAACTTCGTGCGGCCAGGCTTCGAGCAGAATCATCGCGACTTCATCCGCGAGCTGCTTCGAACCAAAGAAGCCGGCCAGCGAAGTCACAACAATCAGAAACGGAAACAACGACATCAATGTCGAGAGTGCGATATGGCTCGCAATCGCCCACCCGTCCGCGGCGAGGAAGCTATAGAAGGCATTCATCGCAATTCTAATCGTGCGCCATCCCGGGTTGTCTTTCAAAGCGCCCATGCCGCTCGTCTCTACTCTTGTCATCGAACGTCAAACGGGACGACTTGGTTGCCTTGCCACATGGCCAGCCATCCGCTGGATGGAAACTTTCGCCCAACATGAGAGTTGTACTTTGCCCTTGTATTTTCAATTGGTGAGGATTGCCATGCCCGTCTCAGCCTCATCGTCCAAAGAGAATGGATCTGCCGCTGCCATGGAGGATATTCGCCAGGACCTCCAAACGCTCAAAGATGACATTGGCCACTTAGCTGACGAAGTCACGGACCTCCTCAGTTCCAAGGGCTATGACGCTCTTGATGAAGCACGCGATAAGGTGCGCCTGGTCCGGCAAAATATCGACGATGCGATTGCCGAGGCCGGCTCCAAGGGCCGTGAGGCGGCGAATGTCATGCAAAATGCAGCCGCAAATGCCGCCGATGCGATCGAAGAATCACTGAAAACACGCCCGCTTACAACGCTGGGCATTGCGATGGCCTTAGGCTTTTTCTTCGGCGCAACGTGGCGGCGATAACAAGAGCGACGTGGTGTGGCAGTTCCTCCCATGTCGATCATGAAAGAAAAATTGGACGCCGCGATTAAATCTGCGGCGGGAAGTTTGCTCGTATTGGCTGCCGGATTGGTGGCCGTGGCGTTTTTTGTTTGTGCCGGCTTTATGGCAATTGCCCAAGATTATGGGGTTATTACCGCCTGCATTATTTTAGGCGGCGTTTTCGCTTTCATCGCTTTGATCGCGTATGCCGCTCTCGTGAGGATGCGCCGGCTTGCGGCTAACCGCGCGCGCGCCAATGCGAAAAGACTATCAGCCCAGATCTACACGGACCCTGCCGTGCTTGCGACGGGATTGGAACTTGCGAAGAAGCTCGACCATCGTTTGATATCGCTGACCGCGCTTGCGGCGCTTGCAGGGCTGCTGCTTTCCCGGCGCACGAAAAATTAGGCAACGTCACCATTTTCCAATGCGGACTTAAACCGGTCGCGGCAGAAGGCCATATCGAAATTACGCTTATAGCTCGGTGGCTCGGTTGGTTTGACTCGCAGCAAAACAAAAGCCGTTCCATTGCCCTGACGAAGCAAACGGGCGCCGTCGGAAATGGCTGATGCATCGGCGACCGTGCGGGTCAATTTGATCCCCGAGCCTGAGGCAATCTTCTCAAGATCGACGCCGAGGCTTGTATGGCTTTTCTGATATCCGGTCTCACCGTAATGACCGTTATCAACACAGAGAATCGATAGATTGGGCGGGTTGAGGACAGCGATCGTCGCAAGCGCACCAATATTCATCAGAAGCTCGCCGTCACCCGTCACCACCAACACCCGGCGATCGGAACGCGCCAGCGCCAGTCCGAGGCCAAGCATGCATGCGCCGCCCATTGCACCGGCCATGGTGTAGACGTGTGCGCCATCGTCGGTCAGCGCTGCAACATCGCGCGCAGTACCGGCAAGACCCGCAACGATGAGAAAATCCTCGTGACTGCCGATCAAAGCCGGAACGGCTTCGCGCCGGTCCAGGATAAAACCCGGCGCAACAATTTGAGCGAGATCGCTTTTGGCATTGCTCATAGGCCGCTCCTCAAAATGCTTTTGCGCCGATTAATTTTTGCGTCAGCAGAACCGCAACCGCGCAACCGCCTTGAAACACCATCGTCAACGCGGCATCGACGGTCGATTGCACCTCATCGGCTCTTTCGACACGCAAACAAATAACGCCCATCGCTTCGAGCACCGGCTGCACCGCCTGCCCCATCGGGAACTGCCAGGGATTTCCCTCACCGAAATCGCCGCGCATGCTCACAAGCGTCAGAAACGGAAAGCGTCCGCCCTTGGTCAACGAAAGCATATTGATGCAATTGCCGACACCACTGCTTTGCATCAGCAGTACGCCACGTTCGCCGCCGAGATCGGCGCCGGCGAGCAAGGCAACCCCTTCTTCTTCGGTCGTCAGCGCGATCGAATGGACATCAGGATCGGCAAGCGAACGGTCGATCAGCACCCGGTGCCCCGCATCGGGAACGTAGGCAAATTGCGTGACTTTGTGCCGCCGCAACAGATCGAAAATTTCATCCTGCCACCGCCGCGCCTGGCCTTCGGTTTTAACTGCAGAGTTCATTGCACGACCCTGTTCAAAGGAGCGAAATGGCCATATCCGACATGATGGCACATTTGTCAAAAACCCATCCGCGATATCGGTAGCGACAGAAATCAATCGCCAAGTATCAAGGACTAGATCCGCCTGAACGCGTGGTATTTTGTTCCCGCATCTGCCGCGATCGTTTTCAAACGAAAATCTCGCCCGCCAGGAGTGCAATTGTGGCAGACAATAAAACCTAAATCTCAGGCGGAAGAGACAGCGGCTTATTCATCAGAATAATAAAGTGCATCAGGCATGGATAACGTATCGCCAATGCTTGACATGAACCTTCTAGTCAGTACGTTTGCGCGCTAGACAAAGGAGGAACGACAATGACCGCAGAACTTTACTGGATGACTCTTACCGTTCTGATGACGGCGTTGTTCTGGGTTCCCTGCATTCTCGATCGCGCTGTGACCCGCGGCTTGATAGGAGCAGTCTGGGGCACAACGCCTGAAACCGGCGAGAAGCAATCGCTTTGGGCGCAGCGCGCAATCAAGGCGCACGCTAATGCCGTCGAGAACCTTGCGATTTTCGTTCCGGCCGTGCTGACGTTGAACATTCTCCACATTTCGACGCCGGCGACCCGAATGGCAGCATCTGTCTATTTCTTCGCCCGCCTTGCTCACTTCGTCCTTTACTCCGCAGGCATCCCCTTCGGTCGTACTTCGGCATTCACGGTGGGTTGGATTGCCCAGATTGCGCTTTTAGCCACGATTCTTGGTTGGAAGTGAGCCTGGAGTGGCTGGCCGTCCCCTTGCATTGATTGCGGGACTTGGGGACGGTCTCGGAGTTTCGCTAACTGGTGTGCTCTCCGCAGCAGGGTACGACGTAACAGCCCTGTCGCGATCAGGTCGTGCTGCGGCTGCGGCCGCAGCAGAGGCGGAAAGAGCCGGTGGCGCTTTCACGCACTATGCATGCGATCTTACAAAGCATGCTGAAGTCGCCGCGACCGTTGCGCCGATAGCCAAACGAATCGACGTACTCGTCCATACAGCACACGCGATCCTGATTCGGCCCTTCGCTGAAACCTCTCCGGAGGAGTTCGAGGCCGTCTGGCGCGCAGGCTGTTTGAGTGCAATGAACGTCGCCAGCATCATCGTTCCGGAAATGGCGGCGCGCCGACAGGCCACAGCCATCTTTACGGGCGCGACGGCCAGCATTCGCGGCGGCGCGAAATTTCCCGCATTTGCTTCGGCGAAGTTCGCTCTTCGAGGCTTTGCTCAAGCGCTTGCGCGTGAAATGGGCCCGAAGGGCGTTCACATTGCGCACGTGATTGTTGATGGATTGATCGATGAGCCGCAGACTACCCAGCGCTTCGGCTCAGCAAGTTCCACGCGAATCGATCCCGAGGCAATTGCCGCCACCTACCTTAATATTGTGCGCCAGCCGCCATCGGCATGGACCCATGAACTCGACTTGCGGCCTTCATCGGAAAGCTTTTGAGAGATTTTTGGCATCATCGATTTTGTGAATACCGATTTTCCCCGTAGGGCGAAGAGCACGTCAAGAAATCACCCGCTCTTTCGCCTCCACATTTGTACACGGGCGGTAGCGAAGAGCCGGCCGGCATTGTTGCGCACAACAGCAATGCTTTCTTTTCAATTCTGCCGTTTCACGGGCACTCGTACAATAACTCCGAGGTGCCCTTTACGGCGAGGAGCCATGGATCAAGCAACTGAAGCATTGCTTGTCGATTTTCTCGAGTGGGTCGGCAAAGAACCACGCACGCGAACCGATGTGATGGACGTCTGGCGCACATCCTGCCCAAGGCTCCCAATTTGGGAGGAAGCGACAGATCGGAAGTTCGTCTCACGTGAAAAGGATCAGAACTCAGTTGCCCTGGTCACGCTAACAGCCGAAGGCCACAAGTTCCTCCAGCAGCATCAGCCAGCAATCATGCCAAAAGCCGTAAAACCAACGATCAACTGTGAGACGCCAAAATTAAATATTAGATCACGCTGATCAGACGATCCAACCCTGTATGAATGGCAGCCCAGTCATTTTCGCCGAGTTTCGTACGAAGATTCTTTTGCGCATTTTCCCAAAGAGGAAGGGCCTCGGATATGAGTACATGTCCAGTGGGCGTCACCTCCAAAGCCCGGCTGCGCCGCCGCCCCTCGCTTCCTCTATGGATTAGGCCCTCTTTCTCCAGCGGCCCGAGATTACGGGTCAACGTCGTGCGATCCATACCCATGGAATTGGCCAAGGCGGTGATCGACATGATGCCCTCGGCAGCAACGGCCATCAGCAACAGAAACTGTGTCACTCTAAGACCGACAGGCCGCAGCGCTTCATCATAGGCGCGCGTCACAGCACGCATCGCCATCCGGGTCTTGTGGCAAGCGCAAATCGAGAGCAATTCCCGTTCGTTGGACATATTATTTATATGCTCACTATAGGGCCCGCACAGAGTTCCGATCGGGGAGACGCAACGGTTGGCCTCCCAGATCGTGCTCTTGGTATCGTAGGGCCGGGATCATAAAGATCCCAGCCCCAACACCCCCAAAAATAACGAGGATGCTGTGCAAAGTGTCGACGACTACTTGCCAGCTCCCTCAATGAGGCGGACCGCTTCGTCAGTTGTCCACAGAGCATGCGCCAGGAAACGCCAGTTGATCATAGCTGCGTCGTATCCCGATCCCTCTTCGGTCTCAGCACCGGCGGTGGCATCGCGAACCATGGCGACTTGGAAGCCGTTCTCGATAAAGTCGCGCATGTGGCCTTCCACGCAAAGATTGCCAACCGGTCCCGCGAGGATGATCTTCTCGATCCCGTAGCGGCGCATCTGGAAGATCATGTCGTTGGTCGACGAGCTATATCCCTTATGCGGGCTCGCGATGACGGTCTTCCCGTCTTGCAGATAAGGCTTGTAGCGCTCAGGAAAATCGGCCCCGGATCCTTCGAACCCATCAAGCGAAAGGGCGTCCTTTCGGTCGACCAGCTTGACCGCCTTCACTAAGTCCTCGAGCGGGGTCGCGGGAAGTGTCGTTCGGTGGTCATGCGGATAATAATAATGGGGGGAGAGAAACACGTGCATGCCCACGCTCTTCGCGGCGCGGAGGAGGCGCTCGATGTTTTCTGCCGTATTGTTCTTCTTGAGGGATGCCTCGATTAAAGGATAGGCCTTGCCGGTTGGTGCAAGAAAATCGTTGTGAAGGTCAGTGAAAGCGAGCGCCGTCTTCGGCAGGTCGACCTTCATTCCTGGGACTTTATGGTTGAACATCGTGGTCTCCGTTTGAAGCGGCCCATTGGGCTGCGGAGCGGTGTATATACACGATATTTGAAAGGTGTAAATACACGTCATGCGCGAGGTTATCTACCGTCGCGCCTAGACTAAAATGCTAGGTTTTTGAAAGGTTTGGTGGGCGCACAAGGTGTCGCACGCTGGATTTTGCCAGCGTTTTTCGGCGTTTGCCGCACGCAAAATAGCTTCTCAAAATATATGTAAAGATGTGAGGAGATCCCAAAGTCGGGTGGCCAACTTTCCAATAACCGCACCCGCACCCTTTTCGATAATCCAGCGCAAAGTTGGCTGCAAAGTTTCTCGCACGGCAGCAATTCGCACTTTGGCCGCTTCTAGCAACTTGCGACCTGCGGACAACTCAGCGATTACCTGCTGCTTATCTTCCGGGGTAGAAGGAAAATCGTTTGAGGCCCTAACTGCTTCGACCAATTCGTCGATCTTCTCCAAAGCCTGTGCTTGTTCAGGAGAATTGTCGCCGAATGTGACGATGCGATCTGAGGCTGGGATGCCCTCACGAGCACCCGCATCTCGCTTAGCGTTGCCGATTGACTCAATATAAGCGTCTAGTTCAGCACCGATAAAGTTACGAGCTATACGGTGTAGAGCTGAGAACAGCCAAGCACGATTGGCGGCTCCCATTGCTTCATACGACTTTATAAGCGCCCCATATTTTGGATCTAGCTTTCCAACGAGCTCAGTTGTGGCGTTGGCGCGAATAAAGTCATCCGCGTAAGGGTCATTCACTATATCGGCGAACTGATCCCTCCTGAAAAGTCTGATGACCGCCAAAATCAGGCGGCGGTAGTTGTTGAA
>DATAIA010000411.1:0-2926 GCA_036262895.1 Xanthobacteraceae bacterium | reverse complement strand
GCAAGGTGCGCCGAGGTCGTTGTCTTGCCCGAACCTCCCTTGAAGTTCATGACAGAAATGATCTGCAGTTCCTCTCCGTCACGTCGATGAGGCAGATAGCGACCGCTTGTTCGACCTGGGCGGTCGAGATAGGCGCGAATTGCTGAGATTTCCTGGACGCTGTACATGCGCCGACCGCCGGCAACGGCGGGCCTGAATTCGATGCCCCCTCCTTCGGAAGCCTTCTTTTCGAGGTCGACGGCCACGGTTCGCAAATATCCTTCAGCGACACCCAGCAGCTTGGCAGCCTCAGACGGCGTGAAGGCCCGGATCCCTTTACGAGCATGGGGCGGAAAGATATTTGTTTGATGTTCCTGCAGCTTGGTCGAAAGCGACGAGGCGTGCTCCGCAATCGTGAAGCGGAGAGAAGAGTTTCGGCTTTCCTTTGCCTTTGCGGTGTTCATCATATTATCGCCTGCGGGCCTCACATGCGGAAAAAAGCCAACCAACGAGCTGACACCGCAGATAAGGAATAAGACCCGATTCCCCTCACAGGGCAAGACCATTGGGTTAACAATGGGTTACACGAACGGTAAGCGAGCAGCCTGTCAAACGGAAAAATTGCCAAAACCTAAGCAAAATTAATGGCTTCAGGCGCGCATGAGCGCTCGACCGAGGCCTTGAAAAATGAGTCGATAACAGCCCGAAATCGAGGCATCCAGCCCATTGCACCGTCCCGCCGATCGTTTTGCCCTCTTGCGCGAGACAATGAGGTGCGACTCAGTGAGCGATATGGGCGGCAGGCACGCGGCCGCTTCAGGTCACTAGCCCGACGCCCTCTGCAGGAGCTTAGCCCCCTAAAACAGGCAATAGAGGAGCAGCGTCGACTACATTAAATGTGCTTTTTCCGCCAGCATTTCGCGCCTGCGGGCGAGTAGACCGGGCAAGGGATTTGGCTTAGACTTTTTTCAACGGAATCAGTGTTTTCAAAGGGAGAGCGGTAAAATGTTCGGCTTCTTCAAACGAAAGAAACACAGTTCTTTCTCTCCCGAGGTCCAGTTACTTTGGTCTGAGGTAGAAAAGCTTCGGGTTCGGTTTCGAAGCAGGGGGACCTCGATCGAAAAAGCGATGGATTCCGTTTCTCAAGAGCTTTCCAGGCAGCTGTCTACTGAGGGCTCCTTTGCCACGGACTTGATCCTCAAGCGAGGATGGTCTGTCAGCGACGCGGCGCATATGATGATTGCCGAGCATGTTTCAGCTGCGCTCCTCAGCGAGCGGACCCAGTCCGATCAACGGACTCCTGGCGACAAAGCCAAGGCGTACCTACAGCTATTCAAATGGTGCTCGGAAAGAATGATCAGTTCCGGACGATTGCCAGCCGAGCGAGCTCAGGCCGAAATTCAGGCATTTGAGGAGGAAATCGGATACCGCGGCGCGGCCCACGCAGGCTGATCAAAAGTGAAGGCCGCGCGGGCCGACCACGGACCCTAGCAGAAGCCGTTGATCTTGAGAATCTTATGGGCCTCGATAATCGCCCTCAGACGATCCTCCGACGCCCGATCTCCCTGATTGGCATCGGGATGATGTATTTTGACCTGTTCCTTGTATTTTTTTCTAATTTCTGCAGGTTCCGCGTCGTCGGCAAGGCCGAGCGTTTCGAATGCCTTGGCTTCAAGTACCTTGAGTTTTCGCAGGCGAAGATCCGCTTTCTTCTCCTGCGATGTCGCGGCCTTTTTGCGCAAATTGATCGCTTTGGCCGTTCCGGAACGGACGGACGAGGGGAGAGGAACCTCCAATGCAGCGGTGGCACGGGTTCCCCAGGTGGGCAGCGCGCCGCGCGCCGCTTCGCGCTGATAGCGAGCAGTCACCGGGTCGGAAAGTTTCGTAATGTAGTTGTATCCCTTGGTATAGGCGCTCAAATGGGTGGAGCAGAACAGAAGATAGAGACCCTCTGCATCGGCTCCCACTGGCGCGCGATGCGGCCCATCCTTGTCGCAGCCGTCCCATTGGCATTTCGGACCAACGCTCTCACGCTGCTGGCCCACTTTCTTGCGCGTCGGTTTCAAACTGACGAAAATCTTCGGTACATGGCTCATCTCGGCATTTATGGCCCAACGAGCGTCTATGGCAAGACAGGTAAATCGCGGGCAAGATCTGCTCAAGCCCGGCGTGATGCGACCATTGGAACGGGCGAGGGAACGTCGAACGCATCGGCCTCGAAACCAATTCGAAGTGGTCGTCAACAACGCTTTCGTTGCGGGCAATACAACGCATTGTACGGCGGAAAGACTTCATCCGGACGCGCACGCTCTTTCAGCCATCGCCTGAAGCCCCGCTTCAATGCGATGCCCGCCGCTCGCGTCATCAATCAAGGACAACCCGCTGGTCCACGACCGCTTCCTCACTGAAGCCGACATCGGCACCGGCGCGAACCAGGACCGATCGTTACAGACAGGAAAGCCAGCACTATGCGATGAGCGCGCGCGCCTCGAGCATCGTCGATCACTGAGCAGGGAATTCGAGCTTGCGAACATCATAGCCGAGGTCGGCGGCTTTGCGCACCATGCGACGAAGGTTCGCCTTTGAGGGAATAGTGCGCGAGTAGATCCAGAGATCGGTCATTGACGGGTTGGCGCTGATGAACCAGGCCTTGTCAGGCGACTTGTAGAGAACCCAATATTTGAATGTGATGAAGAACGGGTAGCGGACACGCATCTTCGCATTCGTTGTTCCAAAATCCTCGATCTTGCCGGTTCCGTGAATGGTCTTCAGGCGCCCCTGTGGCGTATGAACGTGACATCCGTCCTCAACGAGAACCTCGTCCGGCACCTTGCCCTTCCGGTAGGTCGAATAACCGGCAACGCAGCCATCGGTCAGCGACATCGGTGTCCGTCCGATCTCGAGCCAAGTTCCGGAATAGTGGTCCGGTCCAACGTTGACGACGGCC
>DATAIA010000410.1:0-2101 GCA_036262895.1 Xanthobacteraceae bacterium | reverse complement strand
TAGGGTCTCGAATCTCGCGCGAGATCTTGCAGCAGATGCCATCGGTTCGTCGTCAAGATCGTTCAGGCGACGTTGAATTGCGCCAAGTAAAGTTTCTCTCGGTTCTGCAAGCGCCAGCATTCGATCGAGCCGATGCACTTCGTTCCACGCCTCATCCTTGTTGTAGGGTGAGCCGCTAGCCTGTTTGGCTTCCAATGCCGTAATATCTGTGATTACTTTGTCAACCAACACGATATTGGGATCATTGGGAGGGAGAAGTTCTCTCGATTGTCTAGCTCGCACGGAAATTGTGCTCAAGGAAAAGTTGAGCATTGAGTCATTCAATGACGATTTCCAAGGCGACCAACTTTTCCAAGCGACGTTCCTGCCAACGTCCCTAGATGGCGTCGCTTGAGGCGTGGCGTCACCTGCGCTGCCGGCCCCGCGAGGACTAAACGTAGTAGAAGACACTTCGCGTCTCCGCCCTGATGATCTTGACGGATGGATGATCTGGCGACTTCACGAGATATCGTATCTCCGTCGATAATGCCATTGATCGTTCAGTTTTGCGATTTCGGCCAATCGGTTGATTCAGTAGCAGGGGTCCGAGATTTTTCCCAATTGTCTCTCGTAGGAACGGGGATCGATACTTCACGACATTCGCGGTTCGCACGTGCATAGTGCACGACATTCGCGCGACCGGTGTGTGAACTATCTCACATCAGCCTTTTCAATTTGAAAGCGATCATGGGTTTTGGGATGCCCGCCGAAAGTTGCGGCGCAAAAGCCATATGTGCGGGCTCATGACGAATTCCGCAATGAGCGATTTCGGCTTATGGCCCATTTGAGACGTGCCGACGCACGGTAACAATGTCTGTTTATAGGCGTAGAGCGGAAGTCGTCCGTACGCGGCCAAAGCGACGCGAATGACCCAGAGCGGAAACCGTCGGAGGTCAGCGCTTCGACCGGGAGGGGGGCGCCTTGCGTAGCTCTAGTTCAATCGCATCGGCGTGGCTGCGAAGGCGGGTTACAATTTCGCTCGTGCGCCTGGGCGTCAGTCGGCGCGAGATCAGGGCGATGGTCAAGGCGCCGTACGCTGCGCCGCTCGAAGATCGAACCACCACCGACACGGCACTTGCGCCCGGCGTAAGCGATGTTGCGCGCGCAGCAAAGCCTTTCGCCCGCGCCGTCACGACTTCCCGCAAAATCCGCTGCGTCGATGCGCCGTAGATAGAAAGGCGCGATTGGTTCCTAGTGAGTATGCCGCCGACCACGTCGGCCTGCATGCCTGATAGAATGGCAATTCCCGCATTCGTGACACCAAGCGGTCGGCGATTGCCGACATCCCAGGCGATCACCTGAATCGGGTAGGTCCCGAGCTGCCGTGCCACGCAGACAGTATCAAGCCCCGTCCGGCGGGTGAAAAAGCCGGCGTCGCCGATCTCGTCGACGACAGTCCTCAAGCGAGGAAGGACGATATCGAGCGCAGGATCGCGTGTGCGGCGCGCGAGTGCCAGCAGCGGTATCTGCTCGCCAACGACATACCGGCGCGTGCCCGGTCGCTGCTCGACGATGCCTTCCGCAATCAGGACGCTGAGGATGCGATGCGTCGTCGGGCGGGTAAGCTCCGCGTGCATCGAAATCTCGGTGAGTCCGAGGCCGGTCTCGCGAGCCGCCGCCAGAATGCGCAACACCGCGACCGCTCTCTGAATGCTCTGCGTTCCCCCCGGCAAATCACCGGATGCAATATCGGAGCCAGTCGTCTTGCGATGCCCACGAACCTCCATGATACGCCCTCGCGAAGCAGGTGTTCAGTCGGTGAGATACCGAAGCCTACTGAACCTGAAAACGAGAGTGTCCACAATGTGGAAAGAATTGGCGCTTTTCAATTGTAACCGGAAGTGACTCACGACAAGTTGCTCCCCAAACAACATCGAATTGATTTGAAGGGAGGTCTCATGACGCTTCCCCGCCGCAGGTTTTCGTGCCTCGTCGTAAGCGTTGTCGCGCTCGCGATGTTCAGCCGGCAGGCGGAAGCGCGGGTGGCCCGATTAGAGGTGCATGCGCTTCCGAGTTTAACGTTGACCGACCAACAAATTTTGCTGGGGGCTCGTGACGGAAC
>DATAIA010000409.1:0-2844 GCA_036262895.1 Xanthobacteraceae bacterium | reverse complement strand
GCTGCATCTCGCCCATGATTGTCCCCTGCAGGCCGATCAGGTCGCCCGGCACGATGTAGTTCAGGATCTGCCGGCGGCCGTCCTCCAGCATCTTGTAGCGGAAGCCCCAGCCTGAGAGCACCGTGAAGAGATGGGCGCTATGGGCACCTTCGACGAGAATGGTCGCACCGGCATCGACGGCCAGTTCGCCCCTTTTGAATCTCGACACGAAGTCGAGCTCGTCCCGGCTGAATTCCCGGAAATGCGGCAGTGGCCGCAGCGGACACTGCTCGCAGGGCGTCTTGAAGGAATGGGTAGGTTTTGCCGTCGCCATCGTGCCCCTGCTGTCGAGAAAACCGGCGCTGCAGGGTGCAGCGCCGTTCGCACATCAATGCGCAGACAGGCCGATTTGTTCCCGGGAACAGGCAGAGATTTTCATGCGGAAACAAGAGGCTGGAGCGCAGCAGCCAGTTTTCTTGTCACCCTTCAGCTTTTGGTTTTTCAAATTCCTTTGTCGCAAAACCGCGACACACGTTTGCGCGACATGCGTTTGCCTCGCGCATGTCGTTGCCGCAAAACCGCGACACACTTTTGCGCGACATGCGTTAGCGCGGGAATTCGAGACCCATCTCGCGGAAGCGTTCGGGATCGTCACCCCAGTTTTCGCGCACCTTGACGAACAGGAAGAGATGGACAGGCTGCTCAAGGATTTCAGATAGCTCGCGGCGCGAGGCCGAAGAGATTGCCTTGATTGTCTCGCCGCCCTTGCCGAGCGCGATCTTCTTCTGGCTGTCACGCTCGACATAGATGACCTGCTCGATGCGCACGGAGCCATCCTTGCGCTCCTCCCATTTCTCCGTCTCGACATGCGAGGAATAGGGAAGCTCCTGGTGCAGGCGCAGGAACAGCTTCTCGCGGGTGATTTCGGCGGCCAGCTGGCGCATGGGCAGATCGGAAATCTGATCTTCCGGATAGTACCACGGACCTTCCGGCAGGGTTTTCGCCAGATAATCCATCACGTCGTCGCAGCCGGAACCGTTCTCTGCCGAGATCATGAAGGTCTGCTCGAATTCGACCGTCTGGTTTGCTGTGGCGGCAAGTGCGAGAAGCAACTCGCGATTGACGCGGTCGATCTTGTTGAGGACCAGGATCTTCTTCTGCGGAACATCCTTCAGGCCTTCGAGGATGGCTTCGGCATCGCCGCGCAGACCGCGCTCGCTGTCGATCAGCAGCATGATGAGATCCGCATCCTTGGCGCCGCCCCAGGCGGATGTCACCATCGCGCGATCGAGGCGACGGCGCGGCTTGAAGATGCCGGGCGTGTCCATGAAGACGATCTGCGCATTGTCATGAATGGCAAGGCCGCGCACGATGGCGCGCGTCGTCTGCACCTTGTGGCTGACGATCGACACCTTGGCACCGACGAGGCGGTTGACCAGCGTCGACTTGCCGGCATTGGTCGGGCCGATCAAGGCGACGAAGCCGGAATGCGTCGGATTGCTTTCAGCAGCGACTTCGGCTGCCATTTCGTTTTCTTCTGTCATTGATCCCGTCAATTTCCGGCAGAGGTCGACTGCCAAATGCCTTCACGCTCGAGCATTTTCGTAGCGGCGACCTGTTCTGCGGCGCGCTTGGAGCGCTCTACCCCGGTCTCCGGTGCAACACCAGTGACTTCAACAGTCACCTTGAAACGCGGATCATGATCCGGTCCGCTGCGTTCTTCAACCCGGTAGACGGGTGTAACGCCATATTTGGCGTGCGACCATTCCTGTAATTCGGTCTTCGCATCGCGGCGGGCGCCATCGGCGCGCACCGCCCTGCCCTCCCAATAGCGCAGGATGAAGCGTCGGGCGACCTCCAGGCCACCATCCAGATAGAGGGCTGCGATCAGGCTTTCGACGACATCGGCGCGCACGTTCATCATGCGCTTGCCGGTGAGTTTCTTCACGTCGGCGCCGGTGCGGATATAGAGGTGCAGATTGAGCTCGTCGGCAACGGCAGCACAGGTTTCGGCACTGACAAGCTGGTTCAGGCGCACCGAAAGCTCGCCTTCGGCCGCAGTCCCGAAGGTCCGGAACAGCAACTCGGCGATACAGAGCCCGAGAACCCTGTCGCCGAGAAATTCAAGCCGCTCGTAATTGCCCTTGTCGGTGCGCGCGCTGGCATGGGTCAGCGCGCGGTCCAGACGTTCCTTCTCGACAAATTCATGTCCGATCAGGGTTTCAAGCTTTGCGCGGTCCGCCGCTGAGAGCGTCTGCGCCTTGCTCATTCAACAACCTTGAAGAGGCGGTCCCAGCGCATGTTGGTCGGCCATTTCCAGATTTCGCGGAAGGACGTGTCGTTGCCTAGCGAGAAGAAGATGACGCTGGCACGACCGACAAGGTTTTCCGCCGGCACGTAACCGACATCGAAGCGGCTGTCGAGCGAGTTGTCACGGTTGTCGCCCATCATGAAATAATGGCCTTCCGGAACAATGAACTCGCGAGTGTTGTCGGCGCGCGAAACCGGCGACTGGTCGAGCGTGTCGTAGGTCTTGCCATCGTCAAGCGTCTCGCGGAACACCGGCACGTCCTGGCCCGGATCAAGCTTGTAGTCGGAATTGAAGGTCCCGTCGGGCACCTTGGGAACCGGCTTGCCGTTGATGTAGAGAACACCGTCGGTGACCTGGATATGATCGCCCGGCAGGCCGACGACACGCTTGATGTAATCGACGTCAGGATTCGGCGGGAAACGGAAAACGACGATATCGCCACGCTTGGGATCGGAACCGAAGATACGGCCGCTGAAAATGTCAGGCGAGAAAGGCAGCGAATATTTCGAATAGCCGTAAGCAAACTTGTTGACGAAGATATAGTCGCCGACCAG
>DATAIA010000408.1:0-7962 GCA_036262895.1 Xanthobacteraceae bacterium | reverse complement strand
GCGGGTCTGGCTGGGGTTGCTGTTGTAGCAGGTGAAACGATTATTGCCGAGCCTCAAACAGTCGCGCAGCAGGCAGACAAAGCGGGAATATTTGTATTCGGAACGCATGTTGAAAGCGACATGCAATGAGCAGCATTGTCTCAGTTTCCAGACCGCCGACGATTTATCTGGTGGCTGGAGAAGAGTCTGGCGATCGCCTCGGTGCTGCTTTGATGAAGGCGATATCCGATAAACTTGGGAGCGCCGTTCGTTTCGAAGGCGTTGGCGGTCAGGATATGATCGCGCTTGGATTTCAAAGCCTTTTTCCTATCGACGAATTATCGATTATGGGCTTTGCAGCAATCGTGCGCAGATTGCCGTCCATTTTGCGCAGGATTCGCCAGACTGCTGAGAGCATTATTGCAGCCCGGCCCGATGCTCTTGTGGTCATCGATAGTCCGGAGTTCACCCATCGCGTCGCCCGCCGCGTGCGCGCCCAGCTGCCAAATCTTCCCATCATCGATTACGTTTCGCCGTCCGTATGGGCATGGCGTTCCGGACGCGCCGCTGCGATGCGCGCGTATATCGACCACGTCATCGCGATCCTGCCGTTTGAACCCGCGGTTCACGAGCGGCTCGGCGGTCCACTCTGCACTTATGTTGGTCACCCTCTGGTGCAGCAGATTTCGGAACTCCGGCCCAATGCGGCCGAGCTTGAGCGCCGTAATTCCGATCTGCCGGTCGTTCTTGTCTTGCCGGGGAGTCGAACCGGAGAAATTCGACGCCTGCTCGATCCGTTTGGGGGCGCGATTGCACGTGCGGCACGGGATCTTGGTTCGATGGAGCTCATTATGCCGAGCGTTCCGCGTCATGCCGACGCGCTAAGGCATGCAACGTCACACTGGACGATCCGCCCCCGCGTCGTCGACACGGCGGAAGATAAATATGCTGCTTTTCGCGTTGCCAGAGCGGCCCTTGCTGCCTCGGGAACTGTCACGCTTGAACTTGCGCTCGCGGGTATTCCAACCGTTGCCGCTTACCGCGTTGCTGCTTGGGAGGCAGCGATTGCGCGCCGTTTGATCCGCGCACCTTCTGCCATTCTTGCCAATCTGGTGATTGGAGAAAACGTGGTGCCGGAATTCTTGCAGGAAAGCTGTGCGCCGGAACAGCTTTCCGATGCGCTGGTTCGGGTTGTTCAATCTACGCCTGATCGTGAGCGACAGGTTGCCGCTTTTTCCAGGCTCGATGACATCATGAATATCGGTGATGTCGCGCCCAGCATTAAAGCCGCCGATATTGTTCTTCGATCAATTCGGAAGAACTGATTGGAGAGTCGGCGCCGAGCGTAGCAAGACAGATGGGGTGGCGGGTATTCTTGAAAAGCACCCACCCGGCCCGCTTCGCTCGCCACCCTCGCCGAAAGTGGAGGGGATAAAAAGACCCTCCCCCGAGGGGGGGGGAGGGAGAAACGAGATCGCGAACCGCCTTACGCGGTGAAGGCTTACTTGCGCCGCGACGACGGGATGTAATCGCGCCGTGTTGCGCCCGTATAGAGCTGACGGGGCCGCCCGATCCGCTGGTTCGGATCCTCAATCATTTCCTTCCATTGCGCGATCCACCCGACTGTTCGTGCGAGCGCGAACAGCACGGTGAACATCGTCGTCGGGAAACCCATCGCCTTGAGCGTGATGCCCGAATAGAAGTCAATGTTTGGATAGAGCTTCTTCTCGATGAAATATTCATCGCTGAGTGCAATTCGCTCAAGCTCCATCGCCACTTCGAGCAGCGGGTCGTCTTTGAAACCGAGCTCGTTGAGCACTTCGTGGCAAGTCTTCTGCATGATCTTGGCGCGCGGATCATAGTTCTTATAGACCCGATGACCGAAGCCCATTAGACGGAAGGAATCGTTTTTGTCTTTCGCGCGTCGGACAAATTCTGGAATGCGATCGACCGACCCGATTTCTGCCAGCATCTTGAGCGCGGCTTCGTTGGCGCCGCCATGAGCCGGGCCCCAGAGACAAGCAATACCGGCTGCGATGCAGGCAAACGGATTGGCGCCCGACGATCCGGCAAGGCGAACGGTCGAGGTCGACGCATTCTGCTCATGATCGGCATGAAGGATGAAAATCCTGTCCATCGCGCGTGCCAGGATCGGATTAGGCTTATATTCCTCGCATGGTACGGCAAAGCACATGCGCAGGAAGTTTGACGAAAAGTCGAGATCGTTCTTCGGATAAACGAACGGCTGCCCGATCGAATATTTGTAGGCCATTGCCGCAAGTGTCGGCGACTTCGCAATCATGCGGATCGACGCGACCATGCGTTGCTGCGGATCGGAGATGTCCGTCGAGTCGTGATAGAAGGCGGAAAGCGCGCCGACCGAACCGACCAGGACCGCCATGGGGTGAGCGTCGCGCCGGAAACCCTGGAAGAACCGGCTCATCTGCTCGTGGACCATGGTGTGGCGGGTCACCCGATAGTCGAAATCGGCCTTTTGAGAGGCCGTGGGCAGTTCTCCGTAGAGCAGGAGGTAGCAGGTTTCGAGGAAGTCGCCGTGCTCGGCGAGCTGTTCGATGGGATAGCCGCGATAAAGCAAAATCCCGGCGTCGCCATCAATGTAGGTAATCTTGGATTCGCAGCTTGCCGTCGACGTAAAGCCCGGATCGTAGGTAAACATGCCGGAGCCGGCGTAAAGCTTCGCGATATCAATAACGTCGGGTCCGATAGTTCCTTGATGGACCGGGAGCGTCCATTGCTTATCCGCAACGGCAACTGTCGCGCTCTTGGTATTCGCGCCCGTCTTCGCGTCCATGACGAAACCTCAATGTGTTAATGGGGCAGACCCTGCACCTTCGGCCATGTTCTCAGCCTTCGTAGAACCGGCAGCGGAGGGGGGCCGAACTCGCTTCCGTAGCCTATCCATGGGGGCACTGCAAGACGCTGACAACTGCCACAAAGCTATGAAGTCCGGGTAAAGCCGCTAGGGGGACAGAACGCGGACTTTGTCGCGGGATGCACCAAGTTTCAGGGGCATCTAGCTCACCGAATGGTGAAAAAACAGGCAACGAAGCTTCCTTGGACCCCGCCTAGGCCGATTGATCCGCGAGCCGTCCCAGGCTTTCCTCTTTTCCAAGCACCGCAAGTACATCAAAGATACCCGGAGAAGTGGTTCGCCCGGTGAGCGCGGCGCGAAGGGGTTGCGCGACAGCGCCGAGCTTGACTCCATTGCTTTCGGCAAACGTGCGCACGGCCTGTTCGGTTGCCTCGGCGGTCCAGGGTTGGATCGTCGCAAGCTCGCGCGCCAGTGAAGCGAGCAATTTTCTGGCTTCAGGAGTAAGAAGAGCTCCAGCCTTCTCCTCAAGCACGAGCGGCCGATCGGCATAGAGGTAACGCGCGCCATCGATCAGCTCGATCAGCGTTTTTGCGCGCTCCTTCAACCCCGGCATCGCCGCAATCAGCTTCGCCTTCAGGTTCGGCGTCATCTTCGCGGCTAATTCAGCGCCGTCGGCAATGTGCGGCAGAACACGAATGATTTCTTCGACCAGATCTTCATCCTTGCTCTGGCGGATGTAATGACCATTGAGACTTTCCAGTTTGGCGAAATCAAACCGGGCAGGGGAGCGGCCAATCTGAGGGAGATCGAAGGCATTGATCATTTCCTCAGTGGAGAAAATTTCCTGATCGCCATGCGCCCAGCCAAGCCGGACCAGATAGTTGCGCATAGCAATGGGCAGATAACCCATGGCGCGATAGGCATCGACGCCAAGCGCACCGTGACGTTTGGAGAGCTTTGCACCGTCCGGCCCGTGAATTAGCGGGATGTGCGCCATTACGGGTATTGGCCAGCCCAAAGCCTCGTAAATTTGCTTCTGGCGTGCGCCGTTGGTGAGGTGATCGTCGCCGCGAATGATGTGTGTGACGCCCATGTCGTGGTCGTCGACGACAACTGCGAGCATGTAAGTCGGTGTGCCATCCGAGCGCAGCAGCACGAGATCGTCGAGATCCTTGTTCTGCCAGACGACGCGGCCTTGGACCTGGTCTTCAATAACGGTTTCACCCGCGGTCGGGGCTTTCAAGCGAATGACCGGCTTGGCTCCAGCGGGAGCCTCACTGGAATCGCGATCGCGCCAGCGGCCGTCGTATCGCATCGAACGCCCCTCCGCGCGGGCGCGCTCTCGCATTTCTTCGAGTTCCGCCGGTGTGGCGTAGCAGCGATACGCATTCCCGGAATCCAATAGTTCCTGCACGACCTCCTGATGCCGTGCCGCACGGGAAAATTGATAAACCGCCTCACCGTCCCATTCGAGGCCGAGCCAATGAAGCCCCTCCAGAATCGCATCAATTGCCGCCTTCGTTGAGCGCTCGCGATCCGTATCCTCAATGCGCAGCAGCATGCGGCCGCCGCGACTGCGTGCGTAGAGCCAGTTGAACAATGCAGTTCGTGCCCCACCGATATGGAGAAATCCGGTGGGTGAGGGTGCGAAACGGGTAACGATCGGTTCAGTCATGGGGCTCGGCGCAATGAATAAGATCGCAGATTTGCGGCGTCATTTATCACAGCGGATGGATAAGGTGTAGCGCCCGGCCGCAAGTGATGCCCCCATTCAAAAGGTATCCTCTAGCAGCCCACCGAAAGACCGCGATTACGTTCAATGGCCTGCCCCAGGTATTTGGGCAAGCCCGTGGCGGGTCGGTTAGACCTCAGCCGATAGCTCGTTCGGGTTGGTTAATAGATTCTAAAATTTGAGGGTTTCCGCAGCCCCAGAGGGATGCTCCGAGATGTGAGCTACGTCACAGCCTCGGGGAGGCGAGCATGGCAAGGTTCATCCACGCAACCAGTCCAACCAGGCGGTGCCTGTTGGCTCACATCGGAGACACGCCATGACCCGCTCAACCACTTCCTCGCGTCTGACCCGCCTGACCGCAATTCTTGCTGCCGGCGTCGCGTTGACCGTTGCTTCGCAAGGAGCTTACGCGATGGGCAGTCATGGACCGCAGAATCAAATCCGCAACACGATCCATCCAATCGTGACGGGAGACCACAGGAAAACCGAAACTGTCCAGAACTGTAAAAACCACAAGTGCGCAACGTCCATGCCGACGACTTCCGGCAATCAGGCCAAGCCCAACCAGCCCACAAACGTGACGGTTTCAAACGGCGTGCGTAACTCGACACTTCCGCAGGGCGCAGTCACGGTGTCGTCGAGCCGGCCGGGCACGATAACGATTTCCAACGGGACGCAGTCGGTGACACTGCCTGGTGGCTCGGTCACCTTGGGCGGTGGTATTACTTCCGTATCAGCCGGTTCGGGTTTCCAGACTGTCCGTACCCCAAATGGTTATACGGTTGCCGCCAACCCATCGTCTTCATCTTCGGCTGGAGGGACGATCACACGAGATCATCGTGGCCCAGACGAAAGGATTATCCGCGATCACCGCAACGAGACTTCGGGCGGTGCAACGACAGCAGCTGCCAATCCGACGGCCGCTCAGCAGTCGCCTGTTGCGAAAAAAGGCGAGAGCACTACTAGGCAGATCGCGGACACGGCTGTTTCCGTCGGGCATGAAGCCAAAGCGGCGGGCCGATATGTTGGACGCGAGGCTGAGAAAGCCGGAAGCGCTGTTGTCCATGATATCAAGAAGTTCGGCGACTATCTTGGATCCTTCTTCTAATAAGAAGACGGGTTTGCTGTAAAAAGTGGAGCATGTTCCTTGATGTGGAGCATGCTTCATTTTTTGAGCTTGCGCATGGCAGCAGTCGTGGCGCGCATCGATGACGCTCACGACGATCTGCGATGCAAGAAAGCCGCTTTAAATCCCACGCGCATTGCGCACATCTCATCTGTTTCTAAAAATATCTTTCATCCTCCGATCGGATGACGCGATCCTGTCGAGGGGTCGGTAGCCTCGCTCTCAGAATCAAACTGTTCAGCACTATCAGTTTGAAAATGCGAGAGAGGCCATGGCCCGCGTCATCCACTTCTCACGATCGGCTCTAAGCGCATTTATTGCATTTTTTGTTATCGCCACGCCATACGCGAATGCCCGAGGCGGGCGTGACGGCGTACATGGTTCGATGCAAAACCGTTCAGCTTTCCCCGCGCATGGACGGAGTCACATTGACGCGCAGGCGTTTTTAGGAAAGTGGAAAAAACATCATGGCCACAAGCATACAGGTGCGGCCATTCCTGTCATGACCGCTCAATTAGGGTCCACCATTATGTCCGCGTTCGCGCAGCAACAGTTCTGTGTTGATGATCGGGCAGTCTTTATTGAAACTGCTACCCTGTTTCAGAATGAACTAAGCGCGTTCGCCGATTGTAATAATGACACCCGGAGACTCCCCGTTCGTCTGACGCCGGAAATCACGGGTAAGCAAAGAACAGAAATCAGGAATCTTTTTGACCAAAAATCCGCAGATCTTACCGATGCGGCGCCTAACGATATTATCGAGAGTGAAGTAGATGTCTCTGCTAATAACATAAAGGCGCACAACTCGGCGGCTGATAGCGTTGTGAGCGAAACATTAGCAAGCGATATCAAGCACGCCAGTGTTGCATTTGGTCATGGCGCGATTGCCGCCGCCAAAACGATCAGCGCGGCTGCTTCGTCCGCTATGAGGATGATTGTTGAGTTTCTCAATTCGCTTTTTTGATTTTTATGGAGGTCTCGTTAGTTCCTCAGGGCGAAGGCAGGGGTTTCGGTGGCGATGACGTGATCATCCCTTGTCATAGCCGAAATCGGCTGGCGCTGTGAGCCCATTGCACTACACTGGTGGCTTAAAGGGGTAACGGGTGAGGGGACATGGCAGCGCGCAGTCGAGCGCGAACCTGGCCGGGCGCAGCCGACACGGCGCGTCGCCCCCTGCCGCGTTGGCCGGTCAGGCTAGCAGATTTTGTCCAAACTTATGCAAACCTCTTCCGAAGTTGGATTGCCGCCGAACTTGCGCCGGGACGCCTGACGCCGTGGATTCCTGTTTGTTTTGGCAGCGGGATTGCAATTTATTTTGCAGCAAACCAAGAGCCATTGTTGTGGGCTGCGCTCGTGCTCGCCGCAGTGCTGGCTCTCGGCGTCGTGCCGGCACGAGCTAAGCCCATCGCGTTTCCAGTAATGATCGGGGTTGCGGCAATCGCCGCTGGTTTTGCCACGATCTCGACCAAAACTACATTCATCGAGCATCCAGTTCTACGGCATGCAGTCGGCAACATCGAAATCGCCGGCTGGGTTGAGGTCCGAGAAGTGCGGGAACGCACAGATCGGATTGTTGTGAAGGTACACCGGATCGAGGGGCGCAATCTTCACGACGCTCTACAGCGGGTGAGGCTCTCGGTTCGCAAAGGTGCAGGCCCAGCTGTCGGTTCTTTTGTCGAGCTCAAAGCGCGGCTTAATGCGCCGCTCGAACCCCTGCGCCCAGGCGGTTACGATTTCTCTCGCGACCTCTATTTTCAAAAAATTGGCGCGACCGGGTTTGCCGTTGGCGAGATCAAGATCGCATCAGCGCCGATCAAAGCCGGGTTCTGGGTGAAATACGCGGAAGCGATTGATCAGATGCGTGGCGCGATCGATCGGCGCATTCGCGCTGTCGCGCCCGGTGACACCGGGGCAATTGCTTCAGCATTGATCACGGGAACACGCGATGCCCTTGCCGGGCCACTGAACGACGCGATGTACATATCAAGCCTCGCCCATGTTCTGTCGATTTCCGGCTATCATATGGCGGTTGTCGCGGGTGTCGTATTCTTTTTTGTTCGGGCCGGTCTTGCGCTCATTCCCGGCATTGCGCTGCGTCATCCCATCAAAAAATGGGCTGCCGCGGCCGCGCTTCCAGCAGCAACGTTTTACTTGTTGTTGTCTGGCGCCGAGGTTGCGACACAAAGATCCTATTATATGACGGCGCTTGTCCTCATCGGCGTGATGCTTGATCGGCCGGTGCTGACGTTTCGAACGTTGGCGATTGCCGCAATGGCTGTATTGGTGCTGGCG
>DATAIA010000407.1:0-3982 GCA_036262895.1 Xanthobacteraceae bacterium | reverse complement strand
CGTGGCCGGCGCTACGTTTGTTATTGGCGCGAATGGGGCAAGCCCCAAGCGCGCGGCCGGAAGTGACAACAGGGCGAAAGCAATGACTGACGTGGCCGGCGCTGCGTTTGTTATTGGCGCGAATGGGGCAAGCCCCAAGCGCGCGCCGAAAGTGGCAGTAGGGCGAAAGCAATGACTGAGTTGGCGATAGCGTCTTCGCGCACCGATCATTCGGAAGGCATGAGCTACCTTGAGAGCTTGCCGAAGCGGCTTGTCACGCTCCATTTGCCGCTGTCGATTATTTTGTTGGTGCTGCTGTTCCCATTCTATTGGATGGCGCTCACCGCTATTAAACCTGATGAGCAGTTGCTCGATCTCGACACCTTCAGCCCGTTCTGGACGACCGCGCCGACGCTGAAACATATCTACAAGCTGCTGTTTGAAACCCACTATCCGCTATGGCTGTGGAACACGACGCTCATTGCGGTCTCTGCAACGGTCCTGTCGATTATTGCGAGTGTGTTTGCGGCTTATGCGATTGTTCGCTTGCGCTACAAAGGCGCGCAATGGGCCGGCGGCGCGATTTTTCTGGCCTATCTGGTGCCGCCCTCGATCCTGTTCATTCCGCTCTCAACGGTCGTTTTCCAATATGGGCTGTTCGACACGCCATTCGCGTTGATTTTGACCTATCCCACCATTCTCATTCCGTTTTCGACCTGGCTGCTGATGGGATATTTCAAAACAATTCCCTTCGAGCTTGAGGAATGCGCGCTGATCGACGGTGCAAGCCGCTGGCAGATCCTGATCAAGATTGTCATTCCGCTGGCGATTCCCGGCCTGATCTCAGCCTTTATCTTCTGCTTCACGCTGTGCTGGAATGAGTTCATCTACGCGCTGACCTTCATCTCTTCGTCGCCGAAGAAAACGGTTCCGGTTGCGATCATCAGCGAGTTCGTCGACGGCGATATCTATCGCTGGGGGTCGCTGATGGCCGGCGCACTGGTCGGCTCGTTGCCGCTGGTCGTGCTCTATGCTTTCTTCGTCGAGCACTACGTCTCGGCAATGACGGGCGCGGTGAAGGAATAAGGCAACTCGCTCTTTATGAGCTGATAGATCGAGACAATACGACCTTACACCAAAGCCGTGACCGGCTGCTCCATGAAGCCCTTGAAGGCTGCAAGCAGTTGGGCGCCGAGTGCGCCGTCGATGACACGATGGTCGCATGACAATGTCACCGTCATCTGATCGACGAAGGCAAGCGCGCCATTGCGTTCGACCGGCCGTCGTGCGCTTGCTCCCACCGCGAGAATGGTTGCGTGCGGCGGATTGATGATCGCCGAGAACTCGCGAATGCCAAACATCCCGAGATTCGAAATGGCGGTCGAGCCGCCCTGATATTCGCCGGGAGAAAGGCGGCGGTCGCGGGCGCGGTTTGTGAGGTCCCGCATTTCGATGGAAATCGCCGACAGTGTTTTCGTCTCGGCCCTGCGAATGACCGGCGTGAGAAGCCCGCCCTCAAGCGCAACCGCAACCCCGATATCCGAATGTTTGAAGCGGAGAATGCGATCCTCCGCCCAAACCGCATTTGCGGCCGGTACTTGCTGCAGAGCGAGCGCAAGCGCTTTGATCACGAAGTCGTTGACCGAAAGTTTGAAGCGAGGCTGCCTGTCGGCGTCCTTGGGTGCGGCAGCGTTCGCATCGTCGCGTAGCGCCAGCAAGCGATCAAGTTCGACATCAAGCGTCAAATTAAAATGCGGGATGGTCTGGACCGATTCGACCAGCCGTTTGGCGATGGTCCGGCGCATGGCATCGAGCGGCACCTCCTCGAAGGGACTGTCCGCATAGAGCGCCTTGACCTCCGCGGCTGAAGGGCCGCGGAGTGCACCCGTGGAGCCCTTTGCGGCGACTGCCGCGGTCACGTCGTTGGCCACAATGCGCCCGTGCGGGCCGGAGCCTGCCACGCGAGCCACATCGATATTTGCTTCCGCGGCAAGGCGCCGCGCTAACGGTGTGATCGTGATGCCGTTTGGCAGTTTTGCCGGCCCGAAATTACGGTCAGGCGTACGGACTGCGTGGAACGGGTCGAGGGGGCCCAAGCGCGGCTGCCGAACCGGCTGGGCCACAGAAACCGACGATGATAGTGGCGCAGGGGGCGGGGCTGGTCGTGAGGGGGGCGGGTTTGCTGGAACTGCCGCAGTTGAAGCTGCCGCGCCGACACTGTCGGCAATCACCGCGACCACAGCGCCAACTGGAGCAACGCTGCCTGCACCGACACGAATTTCGGCAATGATGCCCGCCGTTGTTGCCGGCACTTCCATCGAGACTTTATCGGTTTCGATCTCGAACAGGTTCTCGCCCGGCCGCACCGCGTCGCCGGTCTTTTTGAACCATGTTGTGATCTTACCTTCCGATACCGTCTCGCCGAGCTGCGGCATGAGAACGTCCATCGCGTGTCCCCCGTTTCTTATTGTCTCGCTTGCGGACGCAATCTTACCAGCTCACGGAGACGTACTGCGTCTCCAAGAATTCCATCATGCCTTCATGGGCGCCTTCGCGGCCGAGGCCGCTCTGTTTGGTGCCGCCGAAGGGCGCTGCCGGATCGGAAACGAGGCCGCGATTGAGACCGACCATGCCGAAATCAAGCTGCTCGGATACCTTCATGCCGCGGCCGATGTCGCGCGTGTAGAGATAGGCCACGAGACCGTATTCGGTGTCGTTGGCGCGTTTGACCACATCGTCTTCCGACGTGAATGTCTGGATCGCAGCGACCGGGCCGAAAATCTCCTCGCGCAGCATGTCGGCGTTATCAGGCACGTCGGTCAGCACTGTTGCCGGATAGAAATAGCCCTTGCCGTCGAGGGCCGTGCCGCCGGTGAGCAGCTTGGCACCTTTGCCAATTGCGTCCTTAACAAGGCTTGCGACCTTGTCGCGGGTTTCGGCATTGACCAGCGGACCAAGCGCGATGCCGTCCTGAAGTCCATTGCCCATCTTTAGTGCTTTCATGCGGGCGGTAAGTTTGTCCGCGAAGTCCTTGTGGACTTTTTCATGCACATAGAAGCGGTTTGCCGCGGTGCAGGCTTCGCCCATATTGCGCATCTTGGCGATCATCGCGCCCTCGATCGCCGCGTCGATATCGGCATCCTCAAGCACGATGAAGGGTGCATTGCCGCCGAGTTCCATCGCCGGTTTGACGATAGTGTCGGCAGCTTCATGCAGCAGCTTGCGGCCAACTTCGGTTGAACCGGTGAACGAAACGACACGCACGCGCGGATCGTGCAGCATGGTGCTGACCACCGCGCCTGATCGGCGCGAGGGAATGACATTGACGACCCCGGCGGGAACGCCTGCTTCTTCCAAAAGCGGCATCAGCGCGAGCATGGTCAGCGGCGTTTCCGAGGCGGGCTTGAGGACGACGGGGCAGCCGGCGGCAAGCGCAGGCCCGATCTTTCGGGTGGCCATGGCCGCCGGGAAATTCCACGGCGTGACCAGAACCGCAATACCGGCAGGCTTATGCTGCACCAGAATGCGCGCGCCGGAAGACGGCGAGCGTGACATCTCGCCGATATTGCGCACCGCTTCTTCCGCGTACCAGCGGAAAAACTCCGCGGAATAGGCAACTTCGCCTTTTGAATCGCTCAGCGCCTTGCCGTTTTCGAGGGTGATCAGCTTTGCGAAACGCTCCGCGTCGCGGATGATCAACTCATAGGCCTTGCGCAGAATTTCGGCGCGCTCGCGCGGCTTGCGTCCCGCCCAATCGGCGAATGCGCCGTCGGCTGCGTCTACAGCGGCTTTGGCATCTTCGACAGTTGCGCTTGCGACCGACGCAATGGTGTTTTCCGTTGCCGGATCGATCACATCAAAGCGTTGCTTGTCGGATGACTTCAGCCATTTGCCGCCGATGTAAAGGTCGGTCGGAACATTCGCGAGAAGATTGTCGTACATGGCATACATCCTTCAAACAAACTGTTGGGGTTATCTCATCGCGCGCTGAATGGTTTCGACA
>DATAIA010000406.1:0-4290 GCA_036262895.1 Xanthobacteraceae bacterium | reverse complement strand
TAAATCGATTACCGTGCTGTCGGTCAAGGGCACGGATGTCAAAGTCGTCGACACCGTCGCAATGAACGACGAAGTTTCTCATGTGGCGTTCACTCCGGATGGCAAGCGGGCGCTGACCACCAAATTTCCGGCCGGAAAAGTCTCACTCCTCGATGTTGCCGGAGAGAAGGTGACCTACACCAAGCTCGATCTTCCGACCGGGCCCTGGCCGTACAACGTTCAGGTGGCGCCGAGCGGCAAGATTGCACTAACCGCCGACAATGGCGGCGCGGGCTCGTCCGATGGGAGCGTCGATACCGTCAGCGTGGTTGATCTTGAGGCGCAACCGCCGCGCATTATCGATCGGGTGGTCGTCGGCGACGGCCCCGAAGGTCTTGCCATCAGCCCCAAAGGTAATGTCGCGGTCGCGGTCATTCTGGCCGGATCAAACATGAAGAAGGCGTACTATCATCACCGCAACGGTCACCTCGCGGTGCTCAAAATCGATGGCAAGAAAGTCACCAAGGTGAAGGATATTGAGGTCGGTGGTCTGCCCGAAGGGGCCGCGTTCACGCCCGACGGCAAATATCTCCTGGTCGGGAATTATCTCGACAGCGATCTGTCCATCCTGAAGGTGGACGGAACAAATATCACCGATACGGGCAAACGCTTCAAATTGCCGGGGCACCCCGCGTCTGTCCGCATGGGGCCATGAGCTATATGTGAGCGATGCACGAACCAACAATCGAGCCGGCGGATGTGCATTCATCCGCCGGCTATTCAAATCCAATAAACAAATAAAGAAATCTGCTGCCTCAAAGCAGCAAAAATCATTACGGGAGGACTGTGCCAATGTCGTTCAAATTAACCCGCCAAGATTTCCTCAAGGGCGCGGCTGCAGTGCTCGCCTCCTCCGCGGGGCTGGCAGCGCCCAGCATCTGGCGCAGCGGGCGTGCATCGGCTCAGACTCCCGTTACGCTCAAACTTGCGCATCCCGACACCAATCTGCATCCGGTGCAGGGCATTGCGACCCAGTTTTCCGAGATGGTTGCAAAAAAGACCGATGGCGCCGTAAAGATTCAGGTGTTCTCAGGCGGACAGCTCGGCAGCGAAGTCAACATCGTTTCGGGAATGCAGACCGGAATCGTTGATATGGCTTTCCATACAACGGGCTTCCTTGAGAACTTTTTCCCGCGCATTCAGGTGCTCGACCTTCCCTTCCTGTTCAAGGACGCACAGACCGCGGAACGATTGCTGGACGGGCCGATCGGGCAGCAATTGCTCGGCGACATGCTGGGCAAGGGCGTCTACGGTTTTGTGTGGGGACACTATGGCTGGCGTGAAACGGAAACAGCGAGCCAGCCTATTCACGAGCCTACCGATCTTCGCGGACTGAAGATCCGGATCCAGCCCGGCGCCGTGTTCGCCGCAAGCTTCAAGGCGGTCGGCGCCATTCCGGTCGTGATGGATTTGTCGGAAGTCTATATCGGCATTTCGCAAAAGACGGTCAACGGACTCGAACTGCCGTTCATGGCCGTGGTTTCGTCCAAACTCTACGAAGTCACCAAATTTACCGGATTGACCAATCACGTTTACAACGCCGGCGCATTGATGGCGAGCAAGATCAAATTCGACAAACTTGATCCCGCGCATCAAAAGGCGATCCGCGAGGCGGCGACGGAAATTCAGCCAATCTGGCGCACGACAGTCGCGCAGAAGACTGAGGAAGGCCGCAAGTTCTGCGAATCCAAGGGAATGACCATCAGCGAAACGAATTACACTGCTTTCCGCACCGCCATGGCTCCGGTCTACGACGAGTTCCGTGACAAGATCGGTGCGGATCTGGTGCAGCAGGTCATGAAGGCGACCGCAGCCTGATCGTGCTAAGCCGCCCACAGGCTCACTCAACTGCCCATCGAAAAGACTGCCGTTCGCTCGGCGTGTCTCGCTTTGGATGAATGTCGATGAAACCAACCCTGGACGATGTTGAGGGCTTAGACATTCATCCGGAGGGCAGTTTCGTGCTGCGGGCGGGGCTTGCGATCTCCGATGCCGTGCTTGCAATCGCGTTAATCGGAGAGCTTGCGGCCGTATTCGGCAACGTGATCGCGCGCGCGCTGTTCGAAACTGCTTTTCTTTGGACGGACGAAGTTGCCAAGCTGGCCCTCTCGACTCTTGCCTTTGTCGGGGGCGCCAGCGCCTATGCGCGCGGTCATCACACATTCATCCGCTCCATGCTTGATCGTATTCCGAAAGCCGAGCGGGTGTTTCTGGTGCTCTCCGAGCTGGTTGTTCTGCTGATTGCCGTCGTCACGGCGTATTCTTCGCTTCTGTTGCTTGAAACCCGATCCTACGAACTCACTCCGATCCTGCAGATGCCTGCGTCATCAATTGTATGGCCAATGACGCTGAGCATGATGCTGATCGCGATCTATGCGCTGGAGCGGCTTTTCCGACAGCACCGGCCGACCGTCCTTGGCTGCGTCCTGATGTTGGGGTCGCTGCTCGCAATCGCGATGACAACACGCGGCCTGTGGCTCACATGGCTGACCGGCGATAGTCCCATTTTCATTGCGCTCATCCTGTTTTTCTCAACTATCGTTGTCGGCCTGCCGGTTGGGTTTGCGCTTTTGCTTGCAACCATGACCTATCTTTGGATTGCGGATGCCTCGCCAATGGTGGCTCTGCCGCAGAACATGGTCGACGGTACCGGCAATTTCGTGTTGCTCGCCTTGCCGTTTTTCATTTTCGCCGGTCTCATCATGGAGCGCGGCGGCATCAGCTTGCGCCTTGTGGGGTTCGTCCATGCACTGGTCGGCCACCTGCGCGGCGGTCTGCTCCACGTGATGGTGGTGAGCATGTATCTCGTGTCCGGGCTCTCCGGCTCGAAGACCGCCGATGTGGCGGCCGTCGGCTCCGTGATGCGCGACATGTTGCGCAAGGAGAAATACAGCCTCGCCGAAGGTGCCGCGGTGCTCGCCGCATCGGCCGCTATGGGAGAAACGGTCCCGCCGAGCATTGCCATGCTGGTGCTCGGCTCGATTACCACGCTCTCGATGGCGGCGCTGTTTCTCGGCGGCCTGATCCCGGCAGCGGTGATTGCGTTGTGTTTGATGGTGCTCATCTACTTTCAAGCCAAGCGCAATCAGGGCGAACCGAAAAAGCGCGCTTCACTGAAAGTGATTGCCGACGCCGGGCTTCATGCAATCCTGCCTCTGCTGATGCCGGTGATCCTCTTCGCCGGCATTTTGCTGGGACTTGCGACACCGACGGAGGTGTCATCGTTTGCCGTCGTTTATGGCCTAGCGCTGGCGACCTTGGTGTACCGCGAGCTTAACTGGAAAACCTTTGTGCGCACGGTGATTGACGGCGCGACGCTCGCAGGCATGGTGCTGTTCATTCTGGGGGCTGCATCTAGTTTCTCATGGACGCTGACAGTCGCCTACCTGCCCCAGCGTCTGGTTGAAATTCTGCAAAGCGCGAACAACAGCACGATCGCATTCATGATCGGATCGATCGTTCTGCTGATTATTGTGGGTTCGTTGCTTGAGGGCCTGCCCGCCCTGATTATTCTTGCGCCGCTATTGCTGCCCATTGCGGGGCAGATCGGGTTAAGTGAACTGCACTACGGCATCGTCTTGTTGATCGCGATGGGCGTCGGCGCATTCATGCCGCCAGTCGGGATTGGATTTTATGTGGCGTGCGCCATCGTGCGAATCGATATTGAGACAGCATCGCGCGCCATGCTGCCCTATCTCATCGTGCTGATGATCGGCCTGCTGATTGTCGCATTCGTCCCCTGGTTCACGCTGTTCCTGCCGAACGCATTCAACCTTGGCGGATAAGCCAAGGTCTCTCCCAAAAAAACCTCCTTCAGGACTCGACCATGTCTGGCTCCGATCTGCCCTGCCCGCCTCCGGACCCCAATCCGCGCACTCCAAATTTTAAAATGCCGAAAGATGCGGTCGATACGCACGCCCATCTGTTCGGTCCCGCGATCAAATATCCTTATTCGCGCAAGCGGGGTTATACTCCGCCTGATGCGACACTTGCCGCTTACGATGCGCTTCATCGCATGCTTGGCGTCGATTACGGCGTACTCACGCAGCCAAGCGTTTATGGCACCGACAATACTTTGATGCTTGATGTCCTGCGCGATCGGCCGGATCGGCTGCGCGCTGTCGTTGCTGTCGAGAAAACCATCACGGACCGCGAGCTGGAGCACATGAATGCGCTTGGGGTCCGCGGCATCCGTATCAATCTCGTCGATAAAGGCGGCATGCCCTACGAGTCATTCACTGACGTCGAAGC
>DATAIA010000405.1:0-2267 GCA_036262895.1 Xanthobacteraceae bacterium | reverse complement strand
CCGAAGGCATTGATCCGAGTGTCGAGATCATCAAGCCGCCTGGCGATTTCGAGGAGGTCACAATCCCGACTTGGGGTCGCAACAAGCCGCAATGCCTACGGCGCCTCGCAATGTTTCGCCGGGATGCGGCGCAGATATTCGGCGAGCGCTTCGTCTGTATGGACATTGATTGCGTGGTTGCTGGCGATCTTGATCCGGTATTCGACGTGCCGAACGACCTTAAGATTTACGGAGGCAACCCGCATCCACGTCGTCCCTATGCCGGCGGAATGATGCTACTGACGGCGGGTGCTCGGCCGCACGTCTACGAGAAGTTTTCGCCTGACGCAGCGGCGCTCGCGGGCCGGCGGTTCCTTGGCTCGGATCAGGCGTGGCTCAGCGCGGTCCTGGCGCCCGGCGAGGCGACGTGGGGACCGGAAGATGGCGTTGTCTGGTACGGCATCGAGCAGCCGCACGCTGAGAATTGCCGGGTCATGTTCTTTCACGGAACCCCGAAGCCGGATCAGATGGTTCTGGCTGGCGACGAGTGGGTCAGTCGGCATTACCGCGCCGAGCCGCGTGGCCGCTGTCTGATGCTCGGCTATGCCGAGACCGTCTGGGATGACGCACTGGCCGCTTATGCGCAGTACGGCCGGTTTGATGCCGTAATCATTTCGCCCGAGGTCGCCGAGCATTGGACTGGGCCGGTTCTAGCCGTCGTCGCCGATGAGGACCGAGCCGAGCGAGTCGCGGCGATGCACGGATATGAGCCGGTGTGGTGCGGGCGCGCGTCTGCGGAAGCGATGGCGGCATGAAAATCGCAATCGCCATTGTTGCGGCCTTGTTTGCAGCGAGCGGCGGATTCGTTATTGCCGGAATCTATTTGATGCTTGGTCTTGCGTGGGCATTTATCGCTGCTGGTGTTCTGCTTTTTGGCGCGGCCACCTCCCTCCGCATGGGGTTAACGTATGGCTAACGCGCTGGCCGTTCTTTCCAAGGCGATGCTTCCAGTCGAGCGGACCAAAGCTGTGGGCGATGTCGGCTTGAGTAACGTGAGCAACTGGGCGACGGCAACCCGTGGATGGTCAACGATTATCGGAGAGATATTTACTGGCTCATGGCAGAGAAATATTAGCGGCCATGCGGCGGCGATGAACCCAATCGTCGGGGCAATCGAAGATCGCATTGCGTCAGATGTCGCAAAACTCCGGATGAAGCTGGTCGAAAAAGTAAATTTCGACGTTTGGCGGGAAACCGAAAGCCCTGCGTTTTCTCCGGTACTGCGAAAGCCAAATACTTATCAGACCAGAATTCAGTTCTGGGAGTGTTGGATACTCTCGAAACTCAGGCGCGGAAACACCTATGTCCTGAAAGAGCGAGATGGACGCGGTATTGTCGTTCGTCTGCACGTTCTTAATCCTGATCGGGTCTGCCCGTTAGAGGCGATCGATGGCTCGGTTTTTTACGAGGTTTACCCCAGCCGATTGGCAGGCATACCCGAATACGATCGTATCGTTATCCCGGCCAGGGAAATCATTCACGACCGGATGTATGCCGGCCCTGAGAATCCACTTTTGGGTATCTCGCCATTACAATATGCTGCTTCTGCAGCTGAGCTTGCAAACAAAATACAAGCAAACTCTCTCAACTTCTTTGGAAATAACTCACAACCAAGCGGCATCTTGACGGCCGACAAAGATGTGAAAATTCCACCGGCTGAAGCAGAGTTATTCAAGCAGCAATGGGAGCAGAATTTTGGTGGAAAGAATTTTGGTCGAGTTGCGGTGCTTGGCGGCGGACTGAAATTTGTGCAGCTTGCCATAAGTGCGGCTGACGCACAGCTAATTGAGCAGCATCGTTGGTCAGCGGAAATTATATGTTCCGCATATCATATGCCGCCATATAAGGTGAACATTGGGCAGGCACCGCTAAATAATAATGTGCAAGCATTGGATGTGCAGTATCATAGTCAGTGCTTGCAGAGGTACTATGAGTCTATCGAAGTCCTAATGGACGAAGGTCTTGGGATTGGCGATGGAGTAATGATCGAGGGTCGCGTTCTGGGTACGGAGTTCGATCTTGCAAATCTTCTGCGCATGGATTCAGAAACGCAGATGCGAGTCCTTGGAGAAGGAGCGCAGCGCGGTCTTCTTAAATTAAATGAAGCGCGCGCAGTGCTTGGACTAGAGCCTATGGCTGGTGGCGATACTGCGTATATGCAAGAGCAGATGTGGCCTGTCGTGACGCTAGGTCAGCGTCCTGTTACAGAGTTGACGCCAGCAAAACCG
>DATAIA010000404.1:0-4792 GCA_036262895.1 Xanthobacteraceae bacterium | reverse complement strand
GCTGCGGCGCCCGCCTTTTTTAAATCCTGCTCATTTGCGGCATCCGTAAAAAGTGCGACCCCGTTCTCTCTGAATACCGGCGTTTCAAAGGGCAGCGCCCCCTGCTTTTCGACGACCTCTGTCAATTCGCGAGCGGCCACCTTGCTGGCTTCAACGTCCGGCTGATCGAAAGCATTGACGCCTAATACCGCGGAGGCAACGGCCGTTGCAATTTCCCATCGGAAAAATTCCTGTCCGATAAAGTCAAAATTGGAAACGCTGATGCGCACCACCGGATGTCCCGCACGCTCGATAGCTTCAATCGCCTCGTCTTGCGCCGGCTGGGCTTCACCGGGCACGCGCAGATAAATGAAAAGTCGATCGTCGCTATAGAATGCGGGATCCCCCAACGGCTCGCCATCAACGGGGATTAACCCTTTCCCGTTTTTACCTGTTGATTCAGCGATCAGTTGCTCCGCCCACCCGCCGAAATCGGCAATCGATGGAGATGCAACGATTGTGACCTTGTCGCGCCCCCGACTGGCCGCGCTCCCCATCAATAAACCAAGTTGAACACCGGGGTTTTCCGCGGGCGGAACATCCCTACCGCAACTTCGCTCCATCACAATGGAGCGCTCAAGAAAGCGACGCACGTCAAGCCCGATCACCGCGGCAGGCACCATCCCGAAATTGCTCAGCACCGAATAGCGCCCGCCAATGCTGGGATCGCCCGGGAAAATGCGCCAAAAGCGCTGCTGTTCGGCAATTTTTTGTAAGGAGGAACCGGGATCAGTGATCGCAATGAAATGCGAACCGACGCGATCCGGCGCGACAACTTCGCCAACCCGCGCCCAAAAATAGTCCAACAGCACGTTGGGTTCGAGCGTACTGCCGGATTTGCTCGATACGATGAACAACGTGCGAGCAAGGTCGAGCTTGGCTTCTACGCTGCTGATCTGCTCCGGATCGGTTGAATCGAGCACATAGAGGAGCGGATATCCCGAAGCTGAGCCAAACGTTGCAGCCAGCACCTCTGGCCCAAGGCTCGATCCGCCCATACCAAGCAGGACAGCATCGGTAAATTGCTCCGCGCGAACTTCCTCGGCAAAACGGGCCAGTTCGTCGGTATTCTTCAGCGTGCTGTCGGCGACATCAAGCCACCCCAGCCATCGGTCTTCATCATGGCCGGTCCAAAGATTGGCGTCCTTCTGGTAAAGCCGCCGCATATTGCCTTCTGCCCGCCATTGCTCTTGCGCTCGCTCCACCTCAGCCTGAAGCGCCTCGCCAACGGTCATTGTCTGGCCGTTGAGCGCTGTCCCGAGTATCAGCTTTCGCTTGCGGGCAAGCGCGCCAAGCAACATGTCAAACGCGTCGGCGAATAAACGGACACCGTCTGTCACCAATTCGTTTGTGATGGCATCCAGCGAAATCCCTGCACGCTCCAATGCCTCAAGCGTCACCTTTGCCGCGGTCACACCTTCAAGAAGCGTGTTTTTGATGTGGCCGTGATCGCGAAAGGCCTCTAAAGTTTTCAGGGGCATGGTGTTGACGGTATCGGGCCCAATCAACTCCTCAATATAGAGAACATCGCTGTAATCAGGATTTTTGGTGCCGGTGCTCGCCCAAAGCAAACGTTGGGGACGCGCCCCCCGTTTGGCAAGCCGCTCCCAACGCGGACCGGAGAAACAATCCTGGTAGCGCTGATAGGCGAGTTTGGCGTTCGCAATCGCGATCTTACCGCGCAAGCGCTCAAGTATTGATCCCTCATCGGGCGATTTGCTTTGCTCGATATGTTTTGCAATCAACTTGTCGGCGGCCGTGTCGATGCGGCTGACAAAAAAGCTGGCGACACTTGCAATTCGGTCGATAGGTTCGCCGCGATCCGCTCGATCTTCAAGTGCGTTCAAATAAGCTTCGATGACATCTTCATATGCATCTTGGGAGAACAGCAAAGTGATGTTGACGTTGATGCCTTCGCTCAACAATTGGTGAATGGCAGGAATTCCCGGCAGGGTGCCGGGAACCTTGATCATCAAATTTTCGCGCCCGACCATTCGCCACAATCGACGGGCCTCTTCGATTGTCGCTTGGGTATCGAGGGCCAGATAGGGCGAAACTTCAAGACTGACATAACCGTCACCGCCACTGGTTTTATCAAAGACGGGACGCAATTGATCAGCGGCCGTACGAATATCGGTCACGGCGAGTTCTTCATAAATATCGGTGACTGTTGCCCGGCCGGATGCCACAGCCTGAGCAATCTGATCGTCATACTGCGCGGACTCGGCAATCGCCTTTTCGAAAATCGAAGGGTTGGAGGTTACGCCCCCAAGACCATCCCCCTCGATCAGTCGCTGCAATCCGCCCTTTTGAAGGAAATCGCGCGAAAGGAAATCGAGCCAAACCGACTGGCCATGCTCGACCAGAGCCTTCAGTGGATTCATTGTCTGGCCCATTGTCCGATTTGCGCCTTCGCAACCTGCACGACGTGTTCCGCAGTAAACCCGAACGCGCTCATAATATCCTTGAGGGGCGCCGACGCACCGAATCCGGTCATGCCAACCATTGCCCCCCTCGGCCCGACATATCGCTCCCATCCGAGAACGGATGCGGCCTCAACCGAAACCCGCGCCAGCACATCCGACGGCAAAACGGATTCGCGATAGGCTTCCTCTTGTTCGTTAAAGAGTTCGCAAGACGGCATACTCACGACCCGCACTCGAATTCCTTCCCCATCAAGCAGATTAGCGGCCGTGATACAAAGGGAAACCTCACTGCCTGTTCCAATCAAAATCACGTCGGGACGGCCGCTCGTATCGCGGAGCACATAAGCCCCCCGTTCTAGCGCGGAGGCCGAGGCATAAATAGAGCGATCAAGCGTTGGGAGCGGTTGCCGGCTTAGAACAAGCGCCGCTGGACGGTTTCTCATTCGCAAGACCATCCGCCAGGCCTCGACGACTTCGTTGGCATCCGCCGGTCGGATTGTGACAAGGTCGGGAATTGCACGCAGGCCCGCCAATTGCTCCACCGGCTGGTGCGTCGGGCCGTCCTCCCCAAGCCCGATCGAGTCATGCGTAAACACATAAATCACCGGCAGTTGCATCAAAGCCGCGAGCCGGATTGATGGTTTCATATAGTCCGAAAAAATCAGGAAAGTCGCCCCGAATGGTCGCAAACGGGACACAGCGAGCCCGTTAAGAGCGCACCCCATTGCGTGCTCGCGGATTCCAAAATGCAAATTCCGGCCGGACCATTCTCCGGATTCAAAATTTCCCGCCCCTTCAAACGTCAGAAGCGTCTTGGTCGATGGAGCGAGGTCCGCCGCCCCGCCAAGCAACCAGGGATAATGCGGAGCGACCGCATTCAAGACTTTCCCCGAAGACTCGCGTGTTGCGAGCCCCTTGGCATCGGCTTTGAAAGACGGAAGTGCGGCTTCCCACCCCGACGGCGCCTCGCCACGCTGCAATGCTTCGAACTCTGCCGCCAGTTCAGGAAAACGGCTGCGGTAGCTTTCAAACTGCCGCTGCCAGGCTTGATGAAGCTGTCTGCCGCGTTCACCGATTCCACGCCGGAAATGATCGTAGACCCCATCGGGAATAAAAAATGTCGCGTCTTCAGGCCAACCATAAAATCGTTTTGCCAGCCGCACTTCTTCCGTACCCAACGGCTCGCCATGAGCGGCACTGGTATCTTGTTTGTGGGGCGCACCATATCCGATGTGGCTGTCGAGTATAATCAACGTCGGGCGATCGATCGTCCTTCGAAACGTGACAAGCGCCGCACCAATCTCCTCGATATTGTTCGCATCAGTAAGATGAATGATATCCCAGCCATACCCCCGAAAGCGAGCGGCGACATCTTCGCTAAAAGCAAGCGACGTGTGCCCTTCAATCGTGACGTGGTTGTTATCGTAGATCCAGCAGAGGTTCGGGAGTTGCAAATGGCCGGCAAGTGATGCCGCTTCACCGCTTACGCCTTCCATCATGTCGCCGTCGCTGCAAAATGCATAGACATCATAATCAATCAGTCGAAATGAAGGTCGATTGTACGTCGCGGCGAGCCATTGCCCGGCAATCGCCATTCCCACGCTATTGCCGCAGCCCTGCCCCAAGGGACCGGTCGTTATTTCCACCCCGGCGATATGCCCAAATTCAGGATGGCCTGGACAGAGGCTTCCGAGCTGTCGGAATTGTTTGATGTCATCGAGGCTGACCGCGGCGTTGCCGTGTTCGTCTTTCACGCCTGAAAGATGAAGGAGCGCATAGAGCAGCATCGAGGCGTGGCCATTTGACAGAACGAAGCGATCGCGATTAGGCCAGTTTGGATCGTCGCAATCGTACCGCAGTGCCTGTTGCCACAGGGTGTACGCTGCCGGCGCCAACCCCATGGGCGTGCCGGGATGCCCAGACTTCGCCTTCTCGACTGCATCCATTGCAAGCGTGCGGATCGTATCGATACAGAGCCGATCGGCATCCCCCTGCCCCTCAAATACCTCTTTGGCCTTCTCGTCTGAGCTATCGAGAGCGGATGCAATCCCACCGACCATCACGCGCCTCTTGGCATCGGTTAAATCGCGAAAACAATCTGCCACGCTGGTAGAGAAAGACGCATTGCATGGGCGCTGCAAAAGAAAGATCGACTACCCGTGCTCCTCGTTTGTTGGATGACCAAGTGCCAGATCGAGTTTGCGACCATTGCTGTCAAAACGCCCGTCCGGCTTTAGCGGTTCCGGCGGTTCCAATTTAGACAAGATCGGACGCGTCGCCTTGACACAGGCGCTTCACAAACAAAAACCGCTTCGGGAGCACCCGAA
>DATAIA010000403.1:0-2512 GCA_036262895.1 Xanthobacteraceae bacterium | reverse complement strand
CGGATCAGGAAAGGCTTGCGAGGGGCTGCCAGCCTTCGACCTCGTACGCGCTCAATCCGCACGGAACAAAGTTGTTGAGATTTCTGGAGATCATCACCAATCACTGGAATCGCAAAAAAGCCCGGCGTGACTGCCGGGCTTCGTTTCAATGCAGGCAATGCAGGCTTTGATCTGTTCAGGCGGCTGCGGCCGGGGTGACCTTCGCGATCAGGCCCTCGAACGGCTTATACGTCTGCTTCGCGAGATCGGTGTAGAGCCCGGCGATCTTCTGCGAATCCGCCACGAAGGTTTCATAAGCCGACTTCGCGAATTCGGTCTGTGCCTCAAGCGCCTTGTCCAGCGACTTCGCTCCCGAAAGCTTCTCGACGAAGGACCTGGTCTCTTCGAACGATTTTTTGGTGTAGTCGCCGTAGGCAGTGGCGATTGCCTGAAGGCCGCTGTGAACAGAGGTCGCCGACGCGACGACGGTTTCGAGATGTTCTTTGCCGTACTGCTGAATGTCCTCAAGTTTAATCATTACTGGGTGTCCTTCCGAGACTGTATGCACCTGATCTGCCGTACCGCGGCCTAATAAATCGGCATATAGTGCAGTGCACAACAAACGTCAAGGGCGATTTGTGCGATGCACAAGGAGGATATCGGGGTGAATACTGGCTCGCGGCGCAAGGGTTCGTTAACGTTATGGAAACTCACGCCGCCTAACCTGATTCTCCGAGGCTCGTTAGGGTAGGACGAGCAGCAAAAAACATTCGCGTACAGTCTGTTAGCTAGGATACAGACCTGAGGCGCCCTCGAGCGGAAAACACGTCCGCTGGATTGCGCGTTCGAGCAGGGAAACATCCCCGGCGGCTGGGCATAATTTGGCCTCACGAACCGGTGATCAAGACAGAAATTGGGACGGGGAAGTTTATGCTTCGCACAACGTTGGCTTCCTCGCGTGCTTTGCGGGTTTGCGTTTTCGGACTGGTCACGGTCACTACAGCAGTCATTTTCACAGGCGACAGGGCAGAAGCGCGCCGTTCCCGGCATCACCAGCATGCCCGCCATCAGGAAGCGCGCGAGAGCTATAGCCCGGGCTTCTCCTCAATCATCGTCGACGGCAATTCAGGCGCTACACTTTCCGCCAACAATCCCGACGCAAGCCGTCATCCTGCTTCCCTCACCAAGATCATGACGCTCTATTTGTTGTTCGAACGCCTCGATGCCGGTGCGATCAAGCTCGACAGCGAAATGAGCGTCTCCGAACGCGCTTCAGAGCAGGCGCCCACCAAACTCGGTCTGCGCCCCGGACAAACCATCCGGGTAGAAGACGCAATCAAGGGACTGGTGACGCGTTCGGCCAATGACGCCGCCGTCGTAATCGCGGAAGCCATCGCCGGCGATGAATCGGAGTTCGCCAGGCTGATGACCCGCAAGGCGCGCTCGCTCGGCATGATGCGCACGATTTATCGCAACGCCTCGGGCCTGCCGAACGACGAACAGGTCACGACGGCTCGCGATCAATCCACGCTGGGGCGCGCTATCCAGGATCGCTTTCCGCGCTACTATCGCTATTTCTCGACGACGGCCTTCAACTATCACGGTCAGTCGATCCGCAACCACAATCACCTGTTGGGTAAGATCGAAGGCGTCGACGGGATCAAGACGGGTTACACCCGCTCGTCCGGCTTCAATCTCGTAACTTCCATGCGCCGCGGCAACCGGCATCTGATCGGGGTCGTGATGGGCGGGCGTAGCAGTGGTTCGCGCGACGCCACGATGCGCAATCTGCTCGCGGAAAACCTGGAAAAAGCCGCCACCAGACGCACCGTTGCCGCGATCACCGAGCGCAATCCGTCGGATGCGAACGTCGACTTCGCGCAAGCACAAGCGGAGCCGGTTCCAGCAACTGAGGAGCAGAACGCCGTTGACCCTTCGGCTGCTGCAAGGCCGTCCGTTGCGGCGAGTGCCCGTTCTCCGTCGCCGACTGCCAAATCCATCTTTGCCCAGGCAGCCGCGGCCATGCCGTCGCCAAAAGCCGAGCCCGCTCCGTTGACGAATGGCGTCATCCAGACTCAGGCGCTGGCCGCGATTCCAGGCTCGTCCGAACCGATGAAACCGGTTCGGGTCAAGACCGTTCAGGTCAAGGCGGGCCAAATGAAGCTCGCATCGGCCACGGGGTCGCCAGCCACCACCAATGCAATTCCCGCAGCTCAACCGGCACTCCCTGAAACATCAAGCTCACTCGTAGCCAAGGCTGAAACCAACCGGGTTGAAGTCGCGAAGCCTGATTTCGCAAATACCGAAATGCCGCCGCAGCCAGCCAATCATGGAACGGGCAACGGCATACTTGGCGTGCTTCCGGCATCGAGCTTCCCATCCTCCTCCACCGCCTCGCGAGCGATGGCCTACGCCGACCCGACTTCGGCCGTCCATCCTCAACCGGTTCAGCAAAACAGCCCGACCAAACCGGTGGCAGCAGCCCACAGCGGCTGGATCATACAGGTGGGCGCTCTGGAGACGGAAACGGAAG
>DATAIA010000402.1:0-7020 GCA_036262895.1 Xanthobacteraceae bacterium | reverse complement strand
TTGCCAATGCAAAGGTGTCTAACACCCATTGAATGCCGTAAGGCGAGCAGGCTTTTCCGGTAAACTGGGTGGTGGCGGTGGAATCAGCGATGAAGAGTTTGCGCTTTTCACGCGCAACTTCCTGCACAGCAAGGCCCACGGCGGATACAGGCACATCGACAATAAGATCGACATGCTCGATGTCGTACCAGCGCCGCGCGATTTCGGCACCGATGTCCGGTTTGAGTTGATGATTGGCTGAGATCACCTCAATGCGCTTGCCGCCAACTCTACCGCCGAAATCCTCAACGGCCATTTGCGCAGCAACCACCGAACCTTCGCCGTTTGAGTCTGATGCAGGGCCTGTCAGATCGGTGAGAACACCAATCTTGACGAGGTCATCGGAGACCTGCGCTTGCGCTGCCCAGGTTGAGATCAAGATTCCGATCAGGACCATCCACGGAATGGACATAGGACCCGGAAGCTTTTTTGTATCTGCAAGCACCGTTCACGCCTTACGCACGGAGGGCGCAGGAGTTCCTTTTTTGACCGCACCGTATGGGCTGCGTTGCGCTGCTATTACTTGCTGAATTTTCCCGATCAATGCTGCAACGCAAAAAGATATCTAAGTTTTAAGAGGAAAAAGTCTTTCAGGCACTCGAACCTGAAAAGCCATGGAACCGAACAACATTTGCCACATTTACTTAACACATTGCACGCACTGGGAGGGGTACGAGTATGCGTGGTCCCGAGACATTCCGAAATCATGCCGATGAATGCATGCGTCTGGCACTGGACGCGACCGATCCTCAGCACCGATCTCTATTATTAAACATGGCCCAATCCTGGGGCGTGCTTGCGGAGTCAGCTGAGAAGATCGAAGAGTTATTCGATGCCGAAGGTACGCATACGCGTCACTAGCAACTCACATCGACCAACCAGCAATTGATCGCACCCAGGCGGATGCGATCAGGTTGCCATCTGCGCCAAGCCTCCTTGTTTCAAAGCGCTTCGGCGATCGCCTTGCCCATATCCTGGGTGCTGGCCTTGCCGCCAAGGTCGGGCGTACGCGGGCCGTTCTCAAGCACCGTTTCAATGGCACGCACAATTGCATCGGCCGCATCGCGGTGGCCGAGATGCTCCAGCATCATCGCGCCAGACCAGATCTGCCCGATGGGATTGGCAATATTGCGCCCGTAAATATCCGGCGCGGATCCATGCACCGGTTCAAACATCGACGGAAACTTGCGCTCCGGATTCAAATTTGCCGACGGCGCGATGCCGATCGTGCCGGTGCAAGCAGGTCCGAGATCCGACAGGATGTCCCCGAACAGGTTCGAACCGACCACAACATCGAACCAATCCGGATGCTGAACGAAATGCGCGGTCAGAATGTCGATATGGAACTGGTCCGTTCGCACTGAGGGATATTGCGCGGCCATGGCGCGAACGCGTTCGTCCCAATAAGGCATTGTGATCGAAATGCCGTTCGACTTGGTCGCCGAGGTCAGGTGCTTCTTGGACCGGCTCTGCGCCAGATCGAATGCATATTTCAAGATACGGTCGACACCATGGCGCGTGAACATCGACTCCTGAACGGCCATCTCGCGCTCGGTCCCCTCGAAAATCCGACCGCCGATTGAGGAATATTCGCCTTCGGTGTTTTCGCGGACCACAATGAAATCGATGTCGCCCACCGCGCGGTTGGCCAGCGGCGACTTGATGCCGGGCATCAGGCGGACCGGACGCATATTGGCGTATTGCTGGAAATCGCGGCGGATCGGGATCAACAACCCCCATAACGAAATATGGTCGGGAACCGTGGGAAATCCGACCGCGCCGAGGAAGACCGCATCGTGGCCTTTAATCGAGGCCAGGCCATCCTCAGGCATCATCCTGCCGTGTTTGAGATAGTACTCGCAGCTCCAGGGCAGCATGTCCCATTGGAAGCCGACCCCGAACTTCCGCCCCGCCGCTTCAACGACACGGATGCCCTCTGGGACGACCTCATTACCGATGCCATCTCCAGGGATCGTGGCGATTTTGTAAATTTTCATTGCGTTTCCTCAATGTCCCGCTTCCAAAGTGCAGGGATACCCGCCTAGCTTCACCCTGTCGGGCGTGCTCTATAACGACGACCGCCAGAATTGGCGAACTTATTACAGCCTTGCGTCCGTCAAGGCGAGACGGTCAAATCAGACCTCTCGACAAGACCCGATGCGGCCAATATCCAATATCCAAGACCATCGAAGCCGATGGAAAATAGGGGGATGAAACGTCAATGGCTAAGATTACACGCCGCAATTTCCTGCAAACGACCAGTGCTGCCGCCTCGGGCGTTGCCGCTTTCGGAATCCTGACGAGGCCTGGGGACGCCGCCGAGATTACCTGGCGATACGCTAATAATAATGTGGAGGCGCATCCGGTTAACATTCGCCTGCGCGAGGCGGTGGAGAAAATCCGCCAGGAATCCAGCGGCCGCATGGAAGTCCAGCTGTTTCCCAACAACCAGCTTGGCGGCGATACCGACATGCTCTCTCAATTGCGGACGGGGGCCATCCAGCTTTTCAACCTGTCCGGGCTTATCCTGTCGACGTTCGTGCCGGTCGCCTCGATCAACGGGATTGGGTTCGCCTTCCAGAACTACAACCAGGTCTGGTCGGCGATGGACGGCGCGCTTGGCGCCTATGTCCGTGGCGGCATCGAGAAAGCCGGGCTCTTCGCCCTCGAAAAGATGTGGGACAACGGCTATCGACAGGTGACGAGCAGCTCCCATCCGATCAACTCACCCGACGACTTCAAAGGCTTCAAAATCCGCGTGCCCGTCAGTCCGCTATGGACCTCGATGTTCAAGGCGTTCGGCGCTTCGCCTGCCAGCATCAATTTCGCCGAAGTCTACTCGGCCCTGCAGACAAAGATCGTCGAGGGTCAGGAAAATCCGCTCGCCCTCATCAGTCTCGGCAAATTCTATGAAGTGCAGAAATACGTCTCGGTCACCAACCACATGTGGGATGGCTTCTGGACACTCTCCAATGGCCGCGCATGGGCAGCACTTCCCAAGGATCTGCAGGAGATCGTCGCGCGCAACATCAATCAGGCCGCTCTGAAAGAGCGCGAAGACGTGCGCAAGCTCAACGACACACTGCGCGGCGAGCTCACGCAGAAGGGCATGATCTTCAACGAAACCAGCGCCGACAAATTCCGGGCGACCTTGCGCGAGGCAAAATTCTACGCCGAATGGAAAGAGAAATACGGCGCCGAAGCGTGGGCCGTCCTGGAGAAACAAGTCGGCGCACTGAGCTGATCGGGCTTGAACGTGATCCCGACCCCAAACGATGCGGCCCTGATGCCGGCATCGGAACAGGCGGTTCTGGCGCAAGCCGGAACCGCTGTTTCACGCAGGCGATTTTCACGGCTCGATAACGCCCTTGCCTGGACCACGGAAGTTCCCGCGGCCGCGCTGGTGGCCGTGGAAATTCTGGTGCTCTTTGCGGGCGTGATCTCGCGGTATGTATTCAACCGGCCACTGACATGGTCGGATGAACTCGCCTCAGTGCTGTTCATCTGGCTTGCCATGCTTGGAGCCGTAATTGCGTTGCGCCGTAGCGAACACATGCGGCTCAGCTTTCTGGTGTCGCTGCTGCCACCACGCTGGCGCGCATGGGTTGAAACGCTCGCCGCAATGGTGGTGGCGTTGTTCGTGCTCGAAATCATTATGCCGGCGCGCGAATATCTCGAAATTCAATGGATGATCACAACCCCCGCGCTTGAGATCCCCGACACCTATCGGGTTGCTGCGATCGGGGTCGGCGCGGTTCTGATGCTTGTCATCGCGGTCATTCAGTTGATCGAGCGATCAACCGTTGCGCAGGCTGCAGGTGCGCTTGCGCTCATCCTCGCGATCGCCGGCCTGCTTTGGTTGGTGCGCCCTGCCCTGATGGCGCTCGGCAATCTCAATCTGTTGATCTTTTTCGTCGGCGTCGTCGCGATCTGTGTCGCGCTGGGCGTTCCCATTGCTTTCGCGTTCGGCGTCTCCACGCTGTCTTATCTTGCCCTGACCACACAAATTCCCCTGACCATTGTGGTGAGCCGCATTGACGAAGGCATGTCGGGCCTGATCCTGCTGTCCGTGCCGTTGTTTGTCTTCCTCGGGCTCCTGATTGAAATGGCGGGGCTCTCGCGCGTGCTGGTCGATTTTATTGCGTCGCTCCTCGGCCATGTCCGTGGCGGCCTTGCCTATGTGCTGCTCGGCGCGATGTATCTTGTCTCCGGCATTTCCGGTTCCAAAGCCGCCGACATGGCGGCGGTCGCACCCGTGCTGTTTCCGGAGATGAAGCGTCGCGGTTCGAAACCCGGCGAACTGGTTGCGTTGCTCTCCGCATCGGGCGCCATGTCCGAGACCATCCCGCCGAGCCTGGTGCTGATCACCATCGGGTCGGTTGCGAGCGTTTCGATTGCGGGACTTTTTACCGGTGGACTGCTGCCGGCTTTGGTCGCGGCTGCCGCGTTGATGATCGTCTGTTACTTCCGCTCGCGCGGAGAAGATCTTACAGGTGTCAAACGCGCATCGCTTCGCGAGATCGGCCGCTGCTTCGTTGTGGCATTGCCGGCACTGGCGCTGCCGTTTTTCATTCGCGCCGCAGTCGTTGAAGGAATTGCGACAGCCACAGAGGTTTCAACGGTTGGTGTTGTCTACACCATCGCCGCTGGAATCCTGATTTATCGGCAATTCGACCTGCGACGACTTTACCCGATGCTGGTCGAAACGGCGTCACTTTCCGGTGCAATTTTGTTCATCATCGGAACCGCGACGGCAATGGCCTGGGCGCTGACGCAATCCGGCTTCTCGCATCAGCTTGCCGCTGCCATGGCGAAAATGCCCGGCGGGCAATTGGGTTTTCTTGGCGTGTCAATCGTGGTGTTCGCCATTCTCGGCAGCGTCCTCGAAGGCATACCGGCCATTGTGCTGTTTGGTCCGTTGTTGTTCCCCGCAGCGCGGGCGCTTGGCATTCACGACGTGCACTATTCCATGGTCGTGATCCTTGCGATGGGGATTGGGCTCTTTGCCCCGCCGTTCGGCGTCGGCTTCTATGCCGCATGTGCGATCGGCCGGGTTTCGCCCGATGAATCCATGAGCCGCGTGTGGCCCTATCTTGCCGCCGTATTTGTTGCGCTCATTATTGTCGCGCTGTTTCCATGGCTGTCGATCGGGTTCCTGTAAATTAATCCTAGAGCATGATCCGGAAAAGTGGAGACCGGTTTTCCGAAAAGATCATGCTCAAACAAAAGGATAGAGCGCGATGACGATTCAATCTTACTGCATCGCGCTCTAGCGCCCACACTTCAAATAGGATGATCGTATCGTGAATGGAGCAGAAAGCCTGGTCCGGACGCTGGTTGGTGGTGGCGTCAACGTATGCTTTGCCAATCCCGGTACATCGGAGATGCATTTCGTTGCAGCACTTGATCGCGTCGAAGGCATGCGCTGCGTGCTCGGATTGTTTGAAGGCGTGGTGACCGCGGCAGCAGACGGTTACGCCCGCATGACCGACAAGCCGGCGGCGACGCTTCTTCACCTTGGTCCCGGGCTTGCCAACGGTCTTGCCAATCTGCACAACGCTGTAAAGGCCTTTACACCGCTCATCAATATTGTCGGCGATCACGCGACGTATCATCGCCGCTACGATGCCCCCCTGACTTCCGATATCGAGGCAGCCGCCCGATCAATCCGCGGGTGGGTGCGCACATCTCCAGATGCCAAAGCAGTTGCGGCCGACGGCGCGGCAGCCATTGCCGCATCGCTTGCGCCGCCAGGGCAAGTCGCAACCTTGATCCTTCCTGCCGATACGGCATGGAACGAAGCGGATGGGATCGCGACCGTTCCAGAGATCGCAAAACCGGCACAGGTTTCCGCCGATGCCATTGCCGAAGCGCTGCGTGTGCTGCGTTCCGGGGAACCGACGCTGATCCTCCTTGCAGGGCTCGCCTTGCGCGAACGCGGACTTAACCTTGCGGCCCGGATCGGGGCAAAAACCGGCGCGCGGATGATGGCGCAAACTTTCAACTCGCGCATCGAGCGTGGCCCCGGCAGAGCACCGATCGAGCGCATCCCCTACCCTGTCGATCAGGCGATGACGGCCTTGAAAGATTTCAAGCATGTGATCCTGGTTGGCTCAAAAACACCGGTCGCGTTCTTCGCGTATCCAAACAAACCAAGCGTCCTGATGCCTGAAGGTTACGAGAGCCATGTGCTGTCAAAGCCCGACGAAGATGGTGTCCATGCTTTGGAGTGGCTTGCCGACGAACTCGGTGCCGGCGTTCTGCCTGAAGTAAAAGCGGAACCACAGCCGCCCGCCGCAACGGGAGCGATCAACCCGATGTCGCTCGGGATTTCGCTCGGCGCTTATCTCCCGGAGAATGCCATCATTGTCGATGAAGCCATCAGCACGGGTCGTGGTTTTTTCGCGCCGACGCGTTTGAGCCGTCGGCACGACTGGCTGCAGAACATGGGCGGGTCGATCGGGATCGGTCTACCGCTTGCGATCGGCGCCGCCATTGCCTGTCCGGATCGGCGCGTCGTCTGCCTCGAAGGCGACGGTAGCGGCATGTACACCGTGCAGTCGTTGTGGACGCAGGCGCGCGAGAACCTCAATATCACCAACGTCATCTTCGCGAACCGCAGCTACGCCATTCTGCGGCACGAACTTACAAATGTCGGCGCACAAAACGTCGGTCGGAAAGCGCTCGATATGCTGGATCTCGGCCGGCCCGATCTGGACTGGGTCGCCCTGGCCCGCGGCATGGGTGTGCCTGCCACGCGTGTTGAAACAATGGACGAATTCAACAAGCACTTCGCCGAAAGTGTTACGCAGCAAGGTCCGAGTTTGATTGAAGTGGTGATGTGACCGATGCCAACTGTATTCATCACCGGCGCTGGACGCGGTCTTGGATTTGAATTCGCACGGCAATATGCGGCCGACGGCTGGAACGTCATCGGCACCGTGCGCGAGTTGAAGGCGGGCGCAGCGCTCTCCGCGCTTG
>DATAIA010000401.1:0-3374 GCA_036262895.1 Xanthobacteraceae bacterium | reverse complement strand
CGCCAGCACGTCGTTTCGGGAAACCGCCATCTTCCGCCTTTTCTGGGTGCCGGGGCGCTTCATATAGCGGCCATCGTCCTGGGAACCAAGGCGGGCCAAAGATCCTGTTCCCGCGTTTTTCCTGTATGAAACGGACGCTTCTGATCGCATTCCTGGCCATGGCGGCCCCGGTCTTCGGCCAGACCCCGGGCCCGACCAATCCGGTCACCGGTGCGCCCTTTCCGTCGCCTTTCCAGGCCCTGGGCAACATCTTGCGCGGGCAGAACCCGCCGCCGCCACCGCCATCGACCTTGCTGGGCCAGCCGCCCCTGCCCACCGCCATTCCGCCCTTTGTTCCCCCATCGCAGGTCCCGCCGCCGGAACGACGCTGACGCGATTTCGCCCTGTTTGCCGGACAAAAGGATCATTAAACTCTCCGCCGAATCCCGATCCTTCCAGGCTCATGCGCATCCTGCCCGCCCTGCTTGTTTCTCTTTGCCTGGTATTGCCGGCTTCGGCGCAAGTGACGCCGCGGCCCAATGCGCCGGCCTCCTTCGCCCAGCTCACCGCCCGGCTGCTGCCGACGGTGGTGAATATCTCGACCTCGCAGACCTTGAAGGCGCCCGCGCGTGGCGCCATGCCGAACCTGCCCGAGGATTCGCCCCTCAGCGAGCTGTTCAAGAATTTCCTGGGTCCTCGCGGCGGCCAGCCGCGTCACGTGACGTCGTTGGGCTCCGGTTTCATCATCGATCCTTCCGGCTATATCGTCACCAACAATCATGTGATCGAGAATGGCGAATCCATCACCGTCATTCTCAGCGACGAGACCAGCCTGCCGGCCCGGCTGGTGGGACGCGATCCCCAGACCGACCTGGCGCTGCTGAAGGTCAATCCGGCCTTCGCCGCGGGGCCATTGTTGTCGACGCCGGAAATCAGCGCGCCCGCCGAACTCGGCAAGCCCATGCCTTGCGCGATTTCGGGCGTGATCTGCTGGATGCTGACGCCAACCCAACCACGGCGCGCGGCGCCATACTGCTTCAACTGCCCGATGATGTCCTTCACGAGGTTCGACGGGATCGAGAAGCCGATACCCACCGACCCGCCCGTTGGCGAGAAGATGGCGGAATTCACGCCGACGACATTGCCGTCCATGTCGAACAGCGGGCCACCGGAATTGCCGCGATTGATCGGCGCGTCGGTCTGGATGAAATCGTCGTAGGGACCGGCGTTGATGTCGCGATTGCGCGCCGACACGATGCCCGCCGTCACGGTCGAGCCGAGGCCGAACGGATTGCCGATGGCGATCACCCAATCGCCGACGCGCGCGTGATCGGAATCGCCGAGCCTGGTGGCGGGCAACGGTTTTGCCGGTTTGACCTTGAGAAGGGCCAGATCGGTTTTTTCGTCGCGGCCCACGAGCTTCGCCGGAAGCGAGGTGCCGTCGTTCAGCGTGACGGTGATCTGGTCGGCGTCCGCGATGACATGGTTGTTGGTGATGACATAGCCCGACGAGTCGATGATGAAGCCGGAGCCGAGCGAAGTGACGTGGCGCGGCAGAGCGCGGTTGTTCTGAAGGAAATCCTTGAACAGATCCTCCAGCGGCGAACCGGGCGGAATGTCGGGCAGCGAGAGCTTGGGATTTGCGGCTTTCAACGTCTGCGAGGTGGAGATGTTGACCACCGTCGGCAGCAGCTTTTCGGCCAGATCGGCAAAGGAATCCGGCGCGGGCCGCGCAAAGGCGGGAGCCGCCGCGAAAGTGAGGGCCACAATCAAAAACGCCTTGAAGGTACGCAACATCGAATGGTTCGCTTTGCCGGAATCGGCGCCAGCATATGCGATGGGAACGCGGAACAAATAGGGCTTGTTTGGTCGCGGGATCACATTTACGGGCGTGAACGCCTACTTCTTCCCCGGCGTGCCGAAATAGCGGAAGAATTCGCCGGTGGGGGACAGGACCATCGTGGTGTTGTCGCCGGGGAATGCGTCCTGATAGGCCTCCAGCGAGCGATAGAAGGCGAAGAAATCGGCGTCCTGGCCGTAAGCGGCGCCCAGGACCTTCGTTTTTTCGGCGTCGCCCTGCCCTCGCAGGATTTCGGATTCGCGCGTGGCTTCCGCGGTCAGCACCGTCACTTCGCGTTCGGCGCGGGCCTTCACGCGCTGGGAGATTTCCTCGCCTTCGGCACGGAATTCGTTGGCTTCGCGGGTGCGTTCCTGCTGCATCCGGCGATAGATCGCCTGGCTGTTCTGCGGCGGCAGGTCGGCACGGCGTATGCGCACGTCGACGATCTTGATTCCGTAACCGTCCGCATCGCGGTTGATCTCGTCGCGGATCTGCACCATCAGCTCCGCACGCTTGCCCGACAGCATGGCGGCGAATGTCTGCGAGCCCAGCACGCGGCGCACATCCGATGACAGGATCGGGGTAAGCCGCATGGTGGCGGTCGTTTCGTCGTACAGCGATTGATAGAAGCGCAGCGGATCGACGATCTTCCAGCGCGCGAACGCATCGACCACCATGCGCTTTTTATCCTGCGCGATCACTTCCTCGGCGGGCGCGTCGAGGTTGAGCAGCATCTTGGGAATGAATTGGGCCTGTTGCAGGAACGGCACCTTCACATGCAGGCCCGGTTCGGTGACAAGCCGCTGCGGCGCGCCGAACTGCAGAAGCAGAACCTGCTCTCGCGGGTTCACGGTGTAGAGCGAAAACAGCGCGACGATAATGACGATGGCAGCGACGATGCCGCCGAGGAACAGGCCGTTGCGGTTCATGGCGCCGTCCCCGCCGGAATGGGCTGCGTGGTGGTGGCCATCGGTTGTTCGGTCACCGTCACGCTGCGGGAATCGTTGGTCTTGAGTTGGGGCAGCGGCAGATAGGGAACGACGCCCTTCGCGCTGTCGTCGATCAGCACTTTGTTCGACGAGCCCAGGATGCCGCTCATCGTTTCGAGATACATGCGCTTGCGGGTGACGTCGGGCGCCTTTCTGTATTCTTCATAGACGGAGAGGAAGCGCTTGGCTTCGCCGCTTGCTTCCGCGATCACGCGCTGCTTGTAGGCCTGGCCTTCCTGCACGATGCGGGCGGCCTTGCCGCGCGCTTCGGGGATGATCTTGTTGGCGTAGGCTTCGGCTTCGTTGCGCATGCGCTCCTGGTCGGCGCGCGCGGCCTGCACGTCGCGATAGGCGTCGAGCACCTCGTCGGGCGGATCGACCTTCTGCATCTTCACGTCGGTGACGGTGACGCCCGCGCCGTAGGTGTCGAGCGTCTTCTGCATCAGGTCGCGCACCTCGATCTGAATGGGTTCGCGGTCTTGCGTGAGAATGGGTTCGATGGGGCTTTTGCCGACGACTTCGCGCATCGAACTTTCGGCCACCGCCTTGATCGCGGCGTCTGGGTT
>DATAIA010000400.1:0-13355 GCA_036262895.1 Xanthobacteraceae bacterium | reverse complement strand
GGCGGCCCCCGGTTCCTATGCGCAAAAAAGGGGCCCCGAGCTGTTTCCACGCGCATCGGCCTTGAATTACCAGGAAAATCCACGCGCGGTCATTTCCTTCAAATCGGCACTGACATAATCTTGCCCGCCGCATTCCTCTGGCGCTTACATCAGGAAACGAGTTCATGCCCGATCATGGTTTTACGCCCCACCTCATTTTTGGCCTGAACCCGATGTTGGTATCGGCAGTAATTTTGCTGATCACGTATGCAGTTATCATTTGGGACAAGCTTAATCGTGCCATTGTGGCACTGCTCGGCGCCTCGCTGATGATCCTGATCGGGGCACTCGATCAGAATGAGGCGCTTAAAGGTGTGGATTGGAACACCATAGGCCTCCTCACCGGTATGATGATTCTGGTTTCGATTTCCCGGCGTTCGGGGATATTTCAGTATCTGGCGATTTGGTCGGCGCAAGCTGCAAAGGCGAGCCCAATCGGAATCCTTTTGATCCTTCAAATAACAACTGCGGTTGTGTCAGCGCTTCTCGACAATGTGACGACCGTTCTTCTGATGGTTCCGGTTACGCTTGTCATTGCCAGGGAGCTTGAAGTCCCGCCATACCCGTTTCTGTTTGCCGAGATATTTGCCTCGAATATCGGCGGAACGGCCACGCTGATCGGCGATCCCCCGAACATCTTGATCGGGTCGCTAGTGGGCCTCGATTTCAATGCGTTTGTTGTTCACCTCGCCCCTATCATTGTTGTCGTTATGGCAGCGCAGGCGGTGATGATTCACCTCATGTGGGGGCAGGGCATGAAATCAACGCCAGACCACAAGGCCCGTGTCATGGCGATGAAGGCAAAGGATGCAATCCTTGACCCCGTGTTGCTCAAGCAGTCGGTTGTAATCCTGGTTGTGGTGATTGTGGGTTTTGTGTTTTCGCGATGGTTGAGGGCGGAGCCGGCGACGATCGCCATGAGCGGGGCGGCGTTATTGATGTTTCTCGATAATTGGCAGCATCACAACGAAAAACAGGCAGAAAATGTCCACAAGACGTTCAGCGACGTCGAATGGATCACGATCTTCTTTTTCATTGGATTGTTCATCGTGGTCCATGCGGTCGATGTGGCTGGGCTCTTGCATCTGCTTGCCGACAAGCTCGTCGCTGCAACCCATGGCAATCTGGCAACCACAGGTTATGCCATTCTCTGGGCGTCTGCGGTGCTTTCTGCCATCATCGACAATATCCCGTTTGTGGCCACCATGATTCCGCTGATTAAGGGCATGGCGCCGGCATTTGGGGGGGCTGAACGTATCGAACCGCTCTGGTGGTGCCTTTCTTTGGGTGCCTGTCTGGGCGGCAATGGGACGCTCGTTGGCGCATCAGCAAATCTGACGGTTGCCGGCCTTGCCGAGAGAAATGGCATCGCTTTCCGCTTCACCACGTATACGCTTTACGCGTTCCCCATGATGCTCGTGAGCGTTGCGATTTGTCAGATTTATGTGTGGCTGCGCTATTTCTAGGCGTCGGTCGTTTCGAGCGTCTCCAAAGTAGCTTTAAATGCTGCGCTGCGTGATGCCGCGGCCTAAAATTTTCGTTGACGGGTCATGCGGCGTTGCGATTATGGTGGCGGTCACCTGAAAAAGTCGGTTAATTCAACAAACCAAGGACGGCTGGGGTTAACCTGGCGCGGGGGAAGCAGTGCAAGGACTTCTGAATATCAGCCGCATCATTGATAGGATTAATAGCCGGATCGGCCAATGGCTGAGCTGGCTTATTCTGATCGCGGTGCTGGTCTCATCCGGGAATGCGATCATCCGGAAAATGTTCGACGTCTCCTCAAATGCTTGGCTTGAACTACAATGGGTATTGTTCAGCGCGGTTTTCCTGCTGTGTTCGCCGTGGACGCTGCTCTCAAACGAGCATATCCGCATCGATATTGTGAACAGCCTTTTTCCAAAAAAGGTTCGCAATCTCATTGATGTTACCGGCCATCTATTGTTCCTGTTGCCCCTCACGATTGTGATGATCGTTACATCCTATCCATTCTTCATGGCCTCGTGGCGGATTAACGAGCAGTCGATGAATGCCGGCGGGCTGCCGCAATGGCCGGCCAAAGTGCTCGTGCTGCTTTGCTTTGTCATGTTGCTGTTTCAAGCGATTTCGGAATTCATCAAGCGCGTCGCAATCATGCGCGGTATCCTTGATGATACAGCCTCAGGCGGAGGGCATCACGCTGCTGCTGAGGAAGAAGCAAAGCGACTGCTCGCTGGTCTGAAAACGGAAAACCATTAGCGCACATTTCTGATCGGAGTATCGAGCATGGTGCAGCTTCTCATCCACTATATGGCGCCAATCATGTTTGCGTCATTGGTGCTGTTCCTGTTGCTTGGTTATCCCGTTGCTTTTTCTCTGGCTGCGAATGGTTTGCTTTTCGCGCTGATCGGTATTGAGCTTGGTCTGTTTCGCCCGGACTTCCTTCAGGCATTGCCGGAACGTGTCTACGGCGTGATGAGCAATGACACGCTGCTCGCCATTCCCTTCTTCACGTTCATGGGATTGATCCTGGAACGATCGGGGATGGCCGAAGATTTGCTCGACACGATAGGCCAATTGTTTGGAACCGTGCGTGGCGGGCTTGCTTATGCGGTCGTTTTTGTTGGCGCACTGCTTGCGGCAACGACCGGGGTTGTCGCCGCCTCCGTGATTTCGATGGGGCTGATCTCGTTGCCGATTATGCTGCGCTACGGCTATGATCGAAGGGTCGCGAGTGGCGTGATTGCTGCATCCGGCACCTTGGCTCAAATCATCCCGCCTTCGCTGGTGCTCATTGTCATGGCCGACCAGCTTGGCCGTTCTGTTGGCGATATGTACGAGGGGGCTTTCATCCCCGGCATCCTGCTCGCCGGCCTCTACGCGGGCTATATTTTCTTGACGACAATCGTGTTCCCTGGCGCTGCCCCGGGACTGCCGGCTGCAGCCGTTGGGTTCCGGGAGGACAATGGCGATCGCGGGTTGACGTCGCTAGGTATTCTGGCCGTGGGCAGCGGGTTTGTCGGCTGGCTCTTCATGCGCAGCTCAACCACACACGGCGCTGATTACGTCGTGCTGACGATGTTTATCGCCATTGTCTTTGCCTTCGCCGTTGCACTCATCAATTGGGCCGGTGAGAAGGCCTTCGGTTTCCGCTTCCTGTCGCGCCTGGCGCAGGAGGTTACCTTCGTCATGGTGCCTCCGCTGTTCCTGATTTTCCTTGTGCTTGGCACGATTTTTATCGGCGTTGCGACGCCGACGGAAGGCGGCGCCATGGGGGCTGCCGGTGCGCTGATTTTGGCTGCGATGAAAGGGCGTTTGAAACTTGATCTGGTCCGGCAGGCTGCGGAATCGACAGCGAAGCTTTCCGCCTTCGTTGTCTTCATTCTGGTTGGCGCGCGGGTGTTTTCACTCACCTTCTATGGCGTCAACGGCCACAGGTGGGTCGAAGATCTACTGGTCTCGCTCCCCGGCGGTCAGCTCGGCTTCCTTGTTTTCGTCAACCTATTTGTGTTCGTGCTTGCGTTCTTCCTGGATTTCTTCGAGCTTGCCTTCATTGTCATTCCGCTGATTGGTCCCGCAGCAGAGCGACTTGGCATCGATTTGATCTGGTTCGGCGTCATGCTCGGCGTGAACATGCAGACATCATTCATGCATCCACCATTTGGATTTGCGCTGTTCTACCTTCGATCGGTCGCACCGAAGAATTCGTTCATCGACCGTATCACGGGAAAGACGATGGAAGGTGTCAGCACCGGCCAAATCTATTGGGGGGCTGTGCCGTTCGTTATTATTCAATGCATCATGGTTGGCCTGGTTATCGCTTTTCCTGCGATGGTTATGCATTACAAGGGCACTGCGTCGCAGGTTGATCCGTCAACAATCAAGATTGAAATTGAACAGCCCGACCTTCCACCGCCTCTTGATTTCAGTAACCCGAAATAGATGGATTGAATTTTTTATCGCGGTGGCGGGAGAGCTTTGCTCTCCCGCTTGCTATTTCAAACCCGATAGTAATGTCGGCTTTCAGTTTAGGTGGTGGCGGACCCCACAATGCACGTGTGCTGAGGGTGCAAGCGACCCGGGTTGGAAGGTTTAACGATTTTCACCATTCGGCTTGAAATCGATCTTCACCGACCTGCCTGGATGTTTTTTGCCCCGTAATGCGCTAAGCTTTTTGGACTAGGCTGCCGAGAGCGGCTAACAACAAGCAAATACGTCGGAGGGAAGCCATGAAGAGTTGGATTGTTGCGGTAGCCGCAGCGGCTATGACTTGCGTCTCGGCTATGCCCGCGCCTGCGCAAAACCCAATCGTCATCAAATTCAGCCATGTGGTGGCTCCCGATACTCCGAAGGGTAAAGGCGCGGAAAAATTCAAGGAACTGGCCGAGAAATATACCGAGGGGAAAGTTAGAATAGAGGTCTACCCCAATTCATCACTCTACAAGGATAAGGAAGAGCTTGAGGCCCTGCAGCTGGGTGCTGTTCAGATGCTGGCGCCCTCGCTTGCCAAATTTGGTCCGATCGGGGTGAAGGAGTTCGAGGTCTTTGATCTTCCCTTCGTTATTCCGAACAAGCAGGCGCTCCGCAATATTACGGACGGCCCCCTTGGCAAGAGACTGCTTGGTCAGTTGGAAGGCAAGGGAATGATAGGGCTTGCTTATTGGGACAATGGCTTCAAGGTCATGAGCGCCAATCGCCAGCTTCACGTGCCTGAAGATTTCAAAGGCCTCAAAATGCGGGTGCAGTCCTCCAAGGTCCTGGAGGCGCAAATGCGTGCTCTTGGCGCAATTCCGCAGGTTCTTGCGTTTTCGGAAGTCTATCAAGCGTTGCAGACTGGTGTCGTCGACGGCTCGGAAAACACGCCGTCGAACATGTTCAGCCAGAAGCATCATGAAGTGCAGAAATATGTAATGCTCTCAGATCACGGCTATATCGGTTATGCGGTGATCACAAACAAGAAGTTCTGGGCTGGTCTGCCGGCAGATGTGCGCGCCAACCTGGACCGCGCAATGGCGGATGCGACGAAATACGCCAATGACATTTCGCAAAAAGAAAATGATGACGCGCTCGCGGACATCAAAAAGTCCGGTCACTCAACCTTGGTCGCATTGACCCCCGAGGAGAAAGCCGCATGGCAGCGCGCACTCGCTCCCGTCTATGAAGAAATGGCCTCTCGTATCGGGAAGGGCCTGATTGCCGAATTTCAGAAAGAGGCCGGTTCAGCTACACACTGATCTGTAGGCGGTTCTGAATTTTAGATGAAAATGCGACAAGGCGGGGTTCCGCCTTGTCGAGGCTTAGCGGAAAAGCCGTCCTCACGTTGGTGGGCCAAACATCTCGGCCGGACTTGATCTGAATATGCATAGTGTCATGCCTCGCCTCTCAGCGCTCGCTCGCCTTGAAGAAGCACTCTCGCGAATTGCCGACCCGAAGGGTGAAGGCTCTCGCGCGTGTCTTACTATTTACGAAAAATCGGCGAGAGCGGCGGCGGAGGCCGCCGATGCCCGTGCCGCATCGGGCACGGCGCTTGGTCCGCTTGATGGCGCGATCGTAACGATCAAGGATTTGTTTGATGTCGCCGGCGAGCCGACACGCGCGGGCTCCAAGCTGCGTGTCAGCGCACCTGCGGCCATGCAAGATGCGCCTGCCGTGCGGCGGCTGCGGGCCGCTGGCGCGGTGATCGTGGCCAAAACCAATATGTCTGAGTTTGCCTTTTCCGGCATTGGCGCCAATCCGCACTACGGCACGCCGGGAAACCCCGCCGATCGCACGCGGGTTCCTGGAGGCTCATCCTCCGGCGCGGCCGTGAGCGTGGCCGACGGGATGTGCGACATCGCGATTGGAACCGACACAGGCGGATCGACGCGCATACCGGCAGCCTTGTGCGGGATCGTCGGCTTCAAACCAAGCGCGTGGCGCATTCCGACCGAAGGTGCTTTTCCTCTATCGTCAACGCTTGATTCCGTGGGGCCGCTTGCAAAAACCGTTGCAGGCTGTGCGGCAGCCGATGCCGTCATGGCGGGTGAAGATGTCGAGCCGGTCAAGCCCGCGCGGCTTTCCAGTGTGCGCATCGGGATTCCGCAGGGTTTGCCATTACGGGATCTTGATACAACTGTGAGCAAGCAATTCGCTTCGGCAACCAAGGCGCTCGAAAAAGCCGGTGCTCGTCTGAGCGATGAGGCTTTTGAACAGCTCGACGCGATGGTTCAGGTTAATGCGATCGGCGGGTTCTCTCCGGCGGAAGCCTATGCGCTGCATCGCGAGCAGATTGAGGCGCGGCCTGGCGACTTCGATCCAAATGTTCGCGCCAGAATTGAGCGCGGCAAGGGAATTTCTGCTGCCGATTACATTTTCATGCGAACGGAGCGGGCGAGAATAGCGCGCGAGGTTGATGCGCGCTTCGAAGATCTCGATATCCTGGTGCTTCCAACTTCGCCGATTATCGCGCCGACGATTGCGGAAGTGGCTGTGCCGGAAATATTCAATGCAAAAAACATGCTGCTGCTGCGCAATACGTCAATCGTCAACTTCTTCGACCTTTGCGCGATTTCCATACCGTTGTCGCGCGAAGATAAGCTTCCGGCAGGATTGATGTTGGTTGCGCGGAATGGCAAGGATAAGCGCTTGTTCCGAATTGCAGCGGCTGTTGAACAATTGTTTCGAGCGTGAGCATCGCTTGCGTCCAATAATATGGGAGGAGAATGATCATGTCGCACGCCAAATCGATTTCCCGGCGAAGTGTGCTTGCCGGTGCACTTGCTTCAACACTTGCTTCGCCTTCAATCGTTCGGGCGCAGGCGTCGGCGCTCAAGATAGCGGTCCTGCTCCCGCGTTCGGGATACCTCGCATCGGCGGGACAGGCTTGTCACCGTGGCTCCTTGATTGCGCCCAAAGTGCTTGCGGACTATGGGCACAAAGTCGAACTCATCAGCGTGGACATTGAGTCGAATGCCGACATTGCACGCACCGCCGCCGAGCGCGTGATCAACGACGGTGCGCATTGTATTGTCGGCGCGTTTGATTCCGCGTCAACGCTCGCGATTGCACAGGTTTGCGAGCAGCGTCAGGTGCCGTTGGTCGTCAATCTGGGCGCTGCACCCCAACTGACTGAGCAGGGCTACAAGTTTTTGGTCAGGAATTTCCCGACCGGCGGGATGCTGGTTGGAAATGGTCTGCCGCTGATCAAAGAGTTGCTCCAGGCGACAAAAGCTACTCCCAAGACGGCCGTATTCCTCCACGCCAACGATACCTTCGGGACGGCTCAACGCCAGGCGATGGATCGGCTGTTTCCGGCGGCGCAAATGCCGTTCCAACTTCTCGATTCGATTGCATACGATCCAAAGGCGCAAGACCTCTCGGTGGAGGTAACAAAAATCCGCGCCGCCAAGCCCGATCTGCTTCTTGTGATTACGCGTTCCGCCGACGCCATCAAGCTGGTCCGTGACATGGTGCGACAGCGGTTTGAGCCGATGGGCATTATCTCGCCCGGGTCGCCCGGTCTTTATGACGAGGAGTTCTATCAAGCACTCGGACCGCTGGCAGATTTCCACATCACCAATATTCCCTGGGCCAATCCGAAATCACAAATGACTCAGGCCCTTGAGGCAGCGTTCAAGCCGGCGCATCCGAATTACCGGTTCGCCGTGGAGTGCTTCAACGTTGGCTTTACATTTGAAGCCATGCTGGTTGCGGCTGATGCATTCAAACGCGCCGGCACGACCGTTGGCCCGGAACTAATGAAGGCATTGCGTGCCACCAATATCGTCGATCATGTGATGATTGGCGGCCCGATCAAATTTGATGAGAAGGGGCAGAACGCGACGATCCCATCAGCCTGCGTTCAAAACCGTGGTCGCACGCCGACAGTGGTATTCCCGCAGACCGCGGCGATTGCCCAGCCGGTACTGCCGATGCCGGCATGGCAGGGTCGTAGCTAAAGGGTCTTTCGGCTCCCCATGTGGCAGATCGTTCTCAACGTTGTGATTCAGGGCATATTGACGGGCCTCGTTTACGGCCTGATGGCGCTCGGCCTTTCGGTGATTTTCGGGGTCGTTCGGGTCGTAAACTTTGCGCATGGCGAGTTCGCGGTTATCGCCATGTATCTTGCGTTCATCTTCTTTGTGACGCTCGGGCTCGATCCGCTTGTGGTTATGCTTCCTGTCGCAATGGTTTTTTTCTGCCTCGGTTACGCCTTACAGTCGATGCTGATCAATTCCTTTGTCGGGCGTCCGGAACACGAACAATTCATCCTGCTGGTTGGCGTTGCGATCATTATTACGAACGGCCTGCTGATGATTTTCGGTCCGGACGCGCGTCCGGTGAATCTGCCATATGCGTTCGATAGTTTTCTTGTCGGGTCAATGATCATCGACAAGGTTCGTGTTTACTCGGCCGCCGCGGCGGTCGTTGTGACGACATGCTTGTTTGGATTTTTCCGATATACATCGACAGGCACCGCGATCCGGGCCTGCGCAGATAATCTGATTGGCGCAGCGGTGATCGGGTTGAATGTCCGCCGGCTTTACTCGCTCACATTCGGATTGGGGCTGGCCTGCGTCGGCGCGGCCGGATGCCTGATGGTCACGATTGCCGACGCTTCGCCATTGCTTGCTCCTGCCTACACATTGCTCGCGTTTACGGTCGTGATCATCGGTGGGCTCGGCTCGATGACGGGTGCATTGGTCGGCGGCATCTTGATTGGGGTCTCCGAGGCGCTGGCTGGATTTTTGACGGCGCCTTCAATGAAAAGCATGTTCTCGTTTGCTCTTTTGATTGTCGTGTTGCTGGTGAAACCGCAAGGTTTGTTGGGGCGGCGTTTATGACCAATATGGCGCATGGCCGGCTCAGGGTGTGGCTGTTTCTCGGTGTTCTTCTGGCGGCGGCTCTTGCCGCTCCCTTGTTCTTTGACCGCTATCTGATTTCGGTTCTGATCCTCGTTTTTTATTTCGCCTATGTCGGACAGGCCTGGAACCTGATGATGGGGTTCGCGGGCCAGCTCTCGTTGGGGCATGCACTCTACGTGGGGCTGGGTGCTTATGTGGCGGCGGGCCTTTGGCTGCATTTCGGGATTGGGCCGTGGCTTGGCGTCATTGTGGCGGTGATCACGGCTGCGGCATTCGGCGCAGCTATTGGCGCGCTCGGCTGGCGGTTCGGTGTCGAAGGCGTTTATTTCGCGTTGCTGACGATTGCATTTGCGGAGTTTACCCGCATCGCATTCGATCATTTCGAATGGGTTGGTGGATCAGGCGGTTTGTTTCTTCCAGTCGATGCGGAGCATGCAGGCGAGTGGTGGAATCTCCGCGGCGATGCGCTGTTGTTTTACTACCTCGCCCTCTTTCTGGCCGTGATGGCCGCATTATTGATGGATCGTTTGCGGCGTTCGCGTCTCGGTTATCAGTGGCTTGCGGTGCGCGAAGATCCGGAAGCCGCTCGGGCGCTCGGCATCGATGTATTTCGCGCCCGCATGACGGCAATGCTGATTTCTTCGAGCATGACGGCCGTCGGGGGCGTGTTCTATGCCTTCTACTATCGTAATCTTTTTCCCGCGCAGATATTCGATATGAGCCGCTCGATCGAGCTCATCCTTGCACCCATCGTTGGGGGGCTTGGCACGGTGTTCGGACCCATTGTCGGCGCATTTATTTTGACGCCGCTGGGAGAACTGTTGATCTTGTTTGTCAACTATCTCGGTATCAACGCCCCGGGCGCTAAAGCCGTATTTTATGGCGTTGGTTTGATGGTGATCATCTATCTCAGGCCCAATGGGGTGTGGCCCTGGCTTGCTTCGCGGCTTGGATTTGTGGAGCCCGGCAAATGAGGGCTCCGCTCTTGAGCGTAAATGCAATCAGCAAACGCTTTCGCGGGCTTCTCGCGGTTGATGGTGTGAGTTTTGACGTTCGCCCGGGCGAGATTTTTTCCGTCATCGGCCCCAATGGCGCCGGTAAGACGACGCTTTTCAATATGATCGCGGGCGTGTTTCGACCGGCAACGGGCGAGATTCATTTTTCCGGCGAGCGGATTGACGGGCGGCGCCCAGATGAGATTGCAAAGCGCGGTATCGGTCGGACCTTCCAGATTGTGCGGCCATTTCCTGCACTCAGTGTTGAAGATAACGTTGTCATCGGAGCGATGCTTCATACCGAAAACATGGATCAGGCGTTAAATACTGCCCGTGAGGTGCTTCGGAGAATTGAGCTGTTTGACAAGCGGCATCAGCGAGCTTCATCTCTTACATTGCCTGATCGCAAACGTCTGGAAGTGGCGCGTGCGCTTGCCACGCGCCCGCGGCTTCTTTTGCTTGATGAAGTCATGGCGGGGCTGCGGCCGACTGAAACCGACCGGATGGTGGCCATCCTCAAGGATCTGCATCGTGAGGGCGGTCTCACGATCTTGTTGATTGAGCACGTCATGCGCGCGGTCATGGCGCTTGCCTCCCGGATCTTGGTTCTGCACCACGGCGCCGTTATTGCCGAGGGGGCTCCTGACGCAGTGGTGAAGGAGCGTGCCGTGATCGAGTCTTATCTCGGTGCAGAGGCGCTGTGATGCTTGTCGTCGAAGATCTCGATATATTTTATGGGGATGCGCAGGCCCTTTCCGGTGTTTCGCTTTCCGTTGATCGGGGCGAGATTGTTGCAATCGTGGGCGCCAATGGCGCAGGCAAAACCTCGTTGATCCGATCCATCGCCGGGATGCATAAGCCCTCCCGGGGGCGAATTCTCTACGGCAAAAGCGATATTACCGGCCTGCCAAGTCACCGTGTATGCGATCTGGGCATCGGCCAGGTGGCGGAAGGCCGGCAGGTCTTCCCAACGCTCACAGTTTCAGAAAACCTCGATATGGGGGCGATGCTTCCCCGGGCACGAGCGCATCGCGGGCGAAACCGCGAGCGGGTTTTTGCGATGTTCCCGAAGCTTGCTGAGCGTCTTGATCAGCGGGCAGGGACCTTGTCGGGCGGCGAGCAGCAGATGCTCGCAATCGGGCGCTGTTTGATGGGGTCGCCGGAGCTTGTAATGTTCGATGAGCCTTCGCTGGGGCTTGCCCCCGTGGTGGTCCATGACATGCTCAAAGTGATCCGCGATCTTAATAATGATGGGTTGACGTGCGTTTTGGTCGAGCAAAATGTGGCCGTTTCCCTCAAGCTCGCGACCCGGGCTTATGTGCTTGAGAACGGCTGTGTGATGTTGAGCGGTTCCGGAAGCGAACTGCTGGCGGATGATCGCGTACGCCAAGCGTATCTCGGAGCATAGAGCTTAGCGGCGCAATAAAGCCGTAAGGGTGGCTATGCTGATATTGAAGCGCGATCGAGATGCCGGCGCGGACACTTGTCGATTTTTATCCGGCGGCGAACGATCGGCGATGGATCGAGCAAGTTGCGCTTCGGTGACCCCTGTGAGCGCATAAGGCGCTAACGGGACGTCCCCTCAGGGCACATCGATCTCATTCTCCGGTATTGGGCTGATTTGCATCACGCTCTCTGAGAGAATCCATCCAACCAAAAAGCCAATGCGCGATCGGGTTTGAAGTTCCGAATTTTGGATAGGTGAAAAGTTGACCGCGCGACCTGCACTGTCACTCACCCCCATAGGGGTGAGTGATGCTCGGCGCGGCCGAACCCTATTTGGGTAGTTGGATGGGCAGCGGGAAATCCGAGCTCATCAACGAAATACCGCCATCAACGGTGATGTTTTGTCCCGTGATGAATGAGGCCTCTTCGCTGCAAAGCAGCGCGCACGTATTGGCAACTTCCGCGGGAGTAGCCAGCCGCCGCATCGGCGCCCACGCGCTGGCCCACTGCTTCACGGCCTGCTGCCCTTCCGGAGGAAACTGCCCAAACAGAGTTGTTTCATCAGAACAGAGCGGGCTGACGGCGTTCACCGTGATGGCATCGCGCCCCAACGCGACCGCGAAATAACGGCACATGCTCTCTAGCGCAGCTTTGGCGGAGCCCATACCCACCCACGGCTGCCAGCCGCCGGTTGTTGCTCCTGTATTATAGGACAGAGCGAGAATGCGCCCGCCTTTCCGCATGTATTTGGCGGCTAGTGGCGCTCCAACAAAGAAGGCCCTCGCTTGTGAGTCGAAACCGAGCTGCCATTTCTCCAGCGGCACTTCAGTGGCGAGGGCATGTTCATAGATTTTGGCAAGCGAAGAAATCGCAGTTTGTACAAAGATGTCGCATCCGCCCAATTTTTGAGCGGCTTCCTCGACAATTATTCTCATGCGTTCCGCATCGGCGGTGTCGCCCTGCACCAGCACGCCATCGCCACCGGCCGCTTTCACCTGGGCGAGAGTTTTTTCCGCCTCATCTTTGCGCGAGTGGTAGTGGATCCCAATTTTTTTGACGCCTTCTTGCGCCAGCTTGATTGCAATCGCTCGGCCAAGCCCTCCTGAGCCTCCCGTAACCAACGCACTTTGGAATGTAATCTGCATCACTAACCTGTTTGTTGAATTTGAGCCAAAGAGCCGTCTCTGCCATTGCAGACAGGTCGCAGCCGACGGGTGGCGCCTAGACGCCGACCCCGTCGTCTGCAAACGTGCGCTGTTTTAAGCGTCTTCGGTCACGACGATGACCATTGGGGCGCCGCCAGTACTGATCGAAGCGGCGTGTGCCAAGGCTTCCTTGCCACCCGGGGACATCGCGCAAGCCTTCAAAGCGTCAATTGTCGGGAAGCTGACATCGGACATGAGATGATAGGGCGGCGGTGCAAAAGCCGGCCCAACCACGCGCTGGGTTTTGACTCCGGTTGCGCCCACGAGCCGTGGCCCGGCGTAAGGAAGATGCTCCTCGCGATAAGCGCGGTCGAACGCCTGAGTGTCCTTGGGGATCGGATAGAGAATGAGCAGATGGGCAGCCATGGATATTCCTCTCTTTGTGTGGAAGAGACGATTATAAGTGGCTGGCCGATCTCTGGGGGGTACGGAATCCGGACCGTTAGTGACCGCCGCCAGCTGTTGCGGCGGGCTAAATGTTGAGCCTCAACAGCTAGTCCAGGTTCGCGCCACGAGCCGTCAGCAATTCGCGAAGCACAGACCGGTGGCAGCGTGCCTCGTTTTCGCAGTAACAGCCGATCGATAAGTTGGCGCCATGCGAGAGCGTCGCCAATAGATCCAGCGTCCGCTGTGCCGTCGGCACATCCATCTCTGCTTTGAAGGCGCGGACGAAGCGTTTCCATTCAGTCTCTGTCATCGCCGCCTTGCCCTGCGCCATCAGCTCCGCACTGGGCGCGAGGTCGGGATACCAGACATCGAACCAGTCATCGAGCGCATAACGTTCCTTTCGAACGCCACGCGGCGGACGCCGTACCGTGCCGATCCGGGTTCCTTCTTTCGAACCGCGA
>DATAIA010000399.1:0-3309 GCA_036262895.1 Xanthobacteraceae bacterium | reverse complement strand
GCACCGAGCGCAGATCAGGCTCGAAGTTCGTCAGCGCCTTGGAAAGACCGTGGCGAACCGCACCAGCTTGGCCGGAGAGACCTCCGCCGGAAACGGTGCAAACCACGTCGTACTGCCCCTGGCGATTGGCTGCTACCAGCGGCTGCTGAATCAGCATCCGCAGCACCGGCCGGGCAAAGAACACTTCGATAGGCCGGGTATTGACCGTGACCTTGCCCGATCCGGGCTTGATCCAGACGCGAGCGACAGCATTCTTGCGCTTGCCGGTGGCATATGCGCGGCCCTGCTTATCGAGCTTCTGAACGTATTTCGGTCCTTCGGACGCTGCAGGCTTGAGGGCCGACAGTGCGTCAAGCGACTGCATGGATTCGGCCATGGTCAAGCACTCCTCATGTTTTTACGATTCATTCCGGAGATGTTGATTGTCTCCGGCTGCTGGGCTGCATGGGGGTGATCGGGGCCCTTGTAGACGCGCAGATTGCCAAACTGCACACGGCCGAGCGGGCCGCGCGGCAACATGCGCTCAACAGCCTTCTCGACGATCCGCTCAGGAAAGCGGCCTTCAAGAACGAACTTTGCGGTGCGCTCTTTGATGCCACCGATGAAGCCGGTGTGGTGATAATAGACTTTCTTCTGCACCTTACGGCCGGTCAGCACGACCTTTTCCGCATTAACGACGATGACGTTGTCACCGCAATCCACGTGGGGCGTATAGGTCGGCTTGTGCTTGCCGCGAAGCCGCATGGCGATGATCGAAGCGAGGCGGCCGACGACGAGCCCTTTGGCGTCGATCAGCACCCACTTCTTGTCGACCTCGGCCGATTTCGCCGAATAGGTTTTCATGGGTTTGGGATCCGTTTGAAAATGAGGGACGGCGCCAGTCGCACACCCCTGACCATTTGCGGCTTCTACAGGAGCGCCAATTTGGCGTCAACGCCGCAGACGCAAATTTTATTGTGCAAATTCAACAAGTTATAAAAAAGGTGTCATTTTACCATTGCCTAACCTCTGCTCCGTGGAGGGATCGAGTAGGTCGAAGTGGCATGCGCGACGAGGTCTTGGCCGGCACCGGACCGGATCGAGACGTCGCCCACCGCAAGGCTACGGCCAAGCTTGAGCAAACGGCACTCCGCATCGAGGGCGCCCGGCTGCGGCTTCTTCAGGAAATTGATGTTGAGATTGGCCGTAACCGCAAGCGGAACCCAGCCAATCGAGGCCAGCAGTGCGATGTACATCGCAATATCCGCAAGCGCCATCATATGCGGTCCCGATATGGTGCCGCCCGGTCGCAAAGCCGTCGCCTGGAAGTCTTGGCGAACGAGACAACCACCGTGCCAGACCTTGAGGATTGCGATCCCGGACGAGGGGTGAAACGCCTCGGGAAACTCCACGGAAAGCCGGCGTTCAAGTTCTTTTTCCGTAAGAGCTGCCTCTTGCATCAAGCCCCCCGCTTCCATAACCCCCGACCAATCTATACATAATTCAAAAGCAAACAGCCGATAAACTCGATGAGAAGAGCGGCACCGCAGGGTCATCGATGGAAGTAGCCTTGAGGGATTTAACTCCATGAACGTGCAATCAACTGCGGCTCATGTGCATTCTGCCGAAGAACCGATCGTCATTCAGCAGCGGATCGGTGCGGTTGCCATTGTCACGCTCAATCGTGCGCAAACACGCAACAGTCTTTCCGATGCGCTGCTGACGAAGTTGACGGAAACTTTCTCCGCAATTGGCAAAGATACGGCGATACGGGTGGTGGTTCTGGCTGCCAACGGCCCGGCTTTCTGCGCCGGTCACGATTTGAAAGAGATCACGGCACGACGGGCAGATCCCGATTGGGGACTTCATTTTTATACGGAGTTGCTCAATTCCTGCAGCGCCCTGATGCAAACAATCATCAACTTGCCGCAGGCGGTGATTGCCGCCGTGCAAGGCCCGGCCAGTGCAGCCGGCTGCCAACTGGTGGCGTCCTGCGACCTTGCGGTCGCGTCATCCGCAGCCACGTTTTGCACGCCAGGGGTGGACATCGGATTATTCTGTTCGACGCCGATGGTCGCTCTTTCGCGAAATGTGGCCCCAAAACATGCCATGGAAATGCTGCTGACCGGCACCCCCATCTCGGCTGATGAAGCGCTTCGTATCGGTCTCATCAATCGTGTTGTTGAGCCAGGACGCGAGCACACGGTTGCGATTGATCTTGCAAACCATATTGCATCGAAATCAGGCCATGCGCTCAAAGTCGGTAAAGCCGCTTTCTATCGGCAGAGGGAGATGAATTTGAGCGATGCGTATCGCTATGCGTCCGAAGTGATGGTCCAGAACATGCTCGCAGCCGACTCCAACGAGGGTATTTGTGCCTTCCTGGAAAAGCGTCCGCCGAAATGGCCGGGCCAGGGATAAAGATATTCGCTGGATTCCAAAGCAGCGGCGAATCACTGATTTATCGCTTAGCCTCGCCAAGCTGCGATCTGCCGCCAAGCGTCAGGCCAAGACTTTCGGCAAGAGCAGCGCTAAGGCGATCAATTGATGAAGCTCGCAAATTGTAAGATCTGCGGTTTCGAAGCCCCTTTCGTGGGGGTCGTTGATTTCAATCGCTCTTGCATGGCGGAGTATAACGCGAAATATCCTCCGGTTGGGGTACCCATTTACTATCAGAAGTGCAGCAATTGCGATTTCACCTTCACCACAGCATTTGATGACTGGTCGGCGGGACGGTTCGCGGAAGAGATTTATAACGAGCGCTATATCGAATGCGACCCGGACTACGCCGATGCACGCCCGCGCAGCATGTCTGAAGATCTGAGCGCCATTTTTGACCAATTCAAAGGGCGGTCAGTGCTCGATTACGGGTGTGGCTCAGGACGCATGATGGAAATCATGCGCGAGCTGGGCTTCAGGAATCTTGATGGCTACGATCCCATTTCATATTGCGAGCGCCCCAAATCGCGTTACGAGCTCGCCTATAGTGTCGAAGTGATTGAACACAGCCCAACACCGTGGGAAACATTTCGAGAGGCCGTATCCTATTTAAGCAAAGATGCGGTATTCGCATTCACCACTTTGGTTGTAGATCACACTATTGCTCCCTATGACCTTTCAAACTGGTACGTGGCCCCCCGGAATGGACACGTATCGCTGTATTCGCGAGCGGCTTTGCTCCTCGTCGCCTCTGAACTTGGATACGATCTATGGACGAATGGTAACTTTCACGTCTTTGTGCCGAAGGGAAATCCTAACAATGTCTCCCTGCCAACGGACCTTCGGATTCCTTCTAACTATCTCGCCTCATCTTCTCGCAACGTTCATTTT
>DATAIA010000398.1:0-9047 GCA_036262895.1 Xanthobacteraceae bacterium | reverse complement strand
CCATCATTCTTGTTCCTTCGACGGACGGCGGAATGTCCGCAATCTTTTCTTTGATCTTGTCGTTGAGTTCCGGCGGAGGCTCGACCGAGGTCACCAGGACATTAAGCTCGCCCAATCGCCCTTCCCATTTTTTCACCACAGCGGCGAATTCCGGGTCGAGGGAAATAAGCGTCTGCGCCTGCGTCCGCTCGGTGGGACCGAGCGTTCCAAGCACATATTCTGCGGCGAGAACGTCTTTGTCTTCGGTATCGGTCATGACCCGAGGCACTCCCGGATCTGCATGAGACTTTGCCGCAACCAGTTTTTGACCGTGTCGGCGGTGGCGCTGAACGTCACCCCCAGTTGATCGCGGCTCCATCCGCTGTAATAGGCAAAGAGAACCAGGCGTCGCCGCTCTTCTTCGAGGTCGCCGAGACATGCAAGCAGCCGGCGCAGTTCGTTGCTCATGTCGTTCGGATTCAGCGGATCCGGATCGTCGGAAAGACCAAGCGCGCTGGATTCATCCTCAATCGCGATTTCGCTTTTCGTTCGAACAAGATCGAGCGCGCGGCTACGGGCAATTGCCACCATCCAGGTGATCGGAGTTCCGGAAGTCGGATTGAATTCACCTGCGGTGCGCCAGATCCTGACGTAGGTGTCTTGCATGACTTCTTCGGCAAGATCGAGACGCCGCAAAATGCGTAAAACGACGCCATAGAGCTTCGCGCAAGTCGCCTCATAGAGGTGACCGAACGCCAGACGGTCGCCTTTGGCAACTCTAGCCAACAACTCCGCTTGTTCCGCTGCCGCCATCATCCCGGATCAGTCCCCCATCCAAGAGGGGCGCACCTTAGAGCATGATGGGACAAGTGAAAACGGGTTTATGGGGACAACGCACGCATGCAAGCGCCATCACATGCTGACCCGCACATGATGACGCAAATCGGGAAAACGAAAATAAGCGGAACCGGCGATTCGCCTCAGGCTCAGGCGCTGCGCATTAAGCCAATGCGGTCGAGTTCCGTCTGCTCGCGCGCATTCTCTGCCGCGCGCTCGCGCGCCTGATCGCGCTCGTCAAGTAACTCAACCTTTTTGAGTTCTTCGAACGCTTCGCCAAGCGCCGCCTTGGCATCATCGAGCTGGACTTTGAGTTCGTCAGCCGAACGCTTGAGATTCTCGCGCCGGGATGCCGCAGCTTTGGCATAGGTGGGATATGCGAAGTGAGTCGGATCGTGAATGCCGGCACGTTCCTGCTCGGTCACGATTTCGCGATCAAGGTCACCGACCATACGATCGAATTCGGCGATCATGCCCTCGATCTGCGCAACCTTACGGCGGCGCTCGTCAACCTGAAACTTCTTCAACCTAATAAGGGTCTCACGCGACTTCATCTACTCATACTCCCCGAAGCCCCGATCGCAGGGCAGACCCACGAGGCCGATATCAGCCATCACAAGACTGCTGGATCGCAGCATGAACCGATCCTTACACGACATCGTTAGTTTTCTGTTTCCGTACCCGCGAGGATTTGCTCCAGTCGACGGTAACCATCGCTGAGACTGGTTGCCTCTTCCTTACCTTGCGTGAGAAATTTCTCGAGGGGGCGATGGAAGCCGATGGCCTCATCGACTTCAGGGCTTGAGCCCGGCCGATATGCACCGAGCCTGATGAGCTCTTCCATATCGGCATAGGTCGCCATGAGTTGGCGGGCACGCATGATCGTTTCAAGAAAAGCCGGATCCGCAGCACGCGGCATGGTGCGTGAGACGGATTTCAGCACGTTGATGGCCGGATATCGACCGCGCTCGGCAATCGAGCGTTCCATCACAATATGTCCGTCAAGAATGCCGCGGACAGCATCGGCGATCGGCTCGTTGTGATCGTCACCATCGACCAGAACCGTGAAAATGCCGGTGATCGTGCCTTGTTCGGCACCCGGTCCCGCCCGCTCAAGCAGCCGTGGCAACTCCGTGAACACGGTCGGCGTATAGCCTTTGGCGGTTGGCGGCTCGCCGGCCGACAGGCCGATCTCGCGCTGCGCCATTGCAAACCGCGTGACCGAATCCATCAACACAAGAACATCCTTGTGTTCGTCGCGAAAATATTCGGCGATCGCCAGCGTGAGATAAGCCGCCTGACGGCGCATCAGCGCCGGCTCATCCGATGTCGAAACCACGACCACCGATCGCGCAAGGCCTTCGGGGCCGAGATCATCCTGAAGAAATTCCTGCACCTCGCGTCCGCGCTCGCCAACAAGTCCGATGACTGAAACGTCGGCCGCAACATTGCGGGCCAGCATCGAAAGCAGCACCGACTTGCCGACGCCCGATCCCGCGAAAATGCCCATACGCTGGCCCCGGCAGCAGGTTATGAATGTGTTGAGAACCCTGACGCCAAAATCAAGCGGAGTACCGACCCGTTGTCGCGAATGGGCGGACGGCGGCGAATTGCGGAACGGATAAGGCTCTGGCCCGAGCGGCAACGGCCCCTTGCCATCAATTGGTTCGCCCATCGCATTGACAACGCGTCCGAGCCAGCCCGGCGATGGACGCACGCCAGGAATGACGGCGCTGACTGTCGCACGGCATCCGCGCCGCACCCCTTCGAGCGGCCCGAACGGCATCAGCAAGGCATTCGCACCGGAAAAGCCTACGACTTCGCAGGGAATCGGACGGCCCGGCCCGGTTTCGATCAGCACGCGCGCGCCCACCGACATGGCATGAATCGGGCCGGCGACCTCGACGAGCAACCCCCGCACGCCCACTACGCGGCCGAAAATCTCAACCGCATCAAGTTCAGCGATCTGTTCAGCAAGTGCCTTCATGAGGTCCGTGCCAGAATGGCCACAATCTTAACTTGGCGTTTACCCGCTTCGTTAATCATTGGCTCATTCGTGAGGCCGATACGACCTCGTCCAATCCAGGGCGAGGCTGGAGCGTTCGAAAAGAACCAACTCTTGTCAAGCATGAGCGGAACCGTGGCAAAAAAACCACCCTCAAGCAGCATCTTACGTCGATTCGGAAAAAATCGGCCATGGGATGCTTGCATTCGGGAATCAGGTTTTGTTAACCATTACGCCGTAGCGTGCCGAATCGTATTGTCCCAAGCGTTTCCAGGGCCGCCCCTCCGGCGCGCCAAATCGAGCCCGCCGCTGACAAGGGGACTGGCATGCGCGTTCTCCTGATTGAAGACGACAGCGCTACCGCGCAGTCGATTGAGTTGATGCTCAAATCCGAGAGCTTCAACGTTTACACGACCGATCTTGGCGAAGAAGGCGTCGACCTCGGAAAACTTTACGATTACGACATCATCCTTCTGGACCTGAACCTGCCGGATATGTCGGGTTTTGAGGTTCTGCGCTCGTTACGCGTGTCGAAGGTCAAAACCCCGATCCTCATCCTCTCCGGTCTAGCCGGTATCGAGGACAAGGTTCGCGGTCTCGGCTTCGGCGCCGACGATTACATGACCAAGCCTTTCCACAAGGACGAGTTGATCGCGCGAATTCACGCCATCGTTCGTCGCTCGAAGGGCCATGCCCAATCGGTGATTCAGACCGGCGATCTTGTGGTCAATCTCGATACCAAGACCGTCGAGGTCAACGGTCAGCGCGTGCATCTGACCGGCAAGGAGTACCAGATGCTGGAACTCCTCAGCCTGCGCAAAGGCACGACGCTCACCAAGGAAATGTTCCTCAACCATCTCTATGGCGGGATGGATGAGCCGGAGCTGAAGATTATCGACGTCTTCATCTGTAAACTCCGCAAGAAACTCGCCAACGCTTCGAACGGCAAAAACTACATCGAGACGGTGTGGGGCCGCGGTTACGTGTTGCGCGAGCCCAGCGAAGACGAAGCCCGCATCCCGGCTTAGTTCGAATCGCTTCGATATTCGAAAAAACCCCTGCCGAAAACGGCGGGGGTTTTTATTTGTGGGTTTGACCGAGGGCGGGGCCCAGCTGAGGAACGACGCCGCGCTTAGCGCATGATCCGGAAAGGCTTGCAGCCGCGCAAACGCAAAGCGTTTGCCCGAAGGTCATGCTCAAACAAAAGGATAGAGCGCGATTAGCGATTCAATCTTTTGATTGCGCTCTTAGCGCGCGCCGGCAATTGCAAGTTTGGCGGCAGGACCGGCGGATTTTGATGCGTTCGGCGCATAAAGACCGCGTTTGTCCGGCATCGGTTTGAAGCTGTCGGTCAGCCCCACCACGGTCTCGGCTGCGCCGAGCGCGAGATAGCCGTCCGGTTCCAGCATCCGCGCCATCCGGTCGAGCACGGATACTTTCGTATCCTGATCGAAATAGATCAGCACGTTGCGGCAATAGATCGCGTCGAACGACCCCAGGTTCGAAAAGTCACGCAGCAAGTTAAGCGGCCGATATTGCACCATTGATCGGATTTCGGGCGCGATCTGCCACATCTCGCCTATTTGCGTGAAATATTTCACCAGCAACTGAATCGGCAGGCCGCGCTGAACTTCGAATTGGGTGTAAAGTCCCACTTTGGCTTTTTCTAAAACTTCGTTCGAGAGATCGGTTGCGATCAACTCAACCTGCCAGCCGGTCAGCTTGACCTGCATCTCCTTAAGACACATCGCTAGCGAATACGGCTCCTGACCCGTCGATGCCGCCGCACACCAGATTCGGATGCGCCGTTTCGCCGCCCGCGCGGTCAGTAATGCCGGTATGATGGCATCTTTGAAGTGATCGAACGGGATCTTGTCGCGAAAGAAAAACGATTCGTTTGTGGTCATCGCCTCGACCACATCCACAATCAGAGGCTCAGCTCCCGTCTTGAGCTTGCTGACGAGATCGGAAAGATTGGCAATGCCCGCCTTACGGGCGACCGGCATCAACCGGCTTTCAATGAGATATTGCTTATCGGCGGACAGCATGAGGCCCGACCGCTCCTTCAGCAATTTGCGAAGATAATCGTAATCGAGCGGAGTCACGAGCGATCTCCCGAAAACAAGCGGATGACTTTTTGTGCGATCTGATCAAGCGGCAATACGGCTGAGCACAAGCCCGCATGCGCTGCCGAACCCGGCATGCCCCAGACCACGCTTGTTGCCTCGTCTTGCGCGATAATGCTGCTTCCGGCTTCGACAATCGCCGCGCCACCGCGGGTTCCATCCGAACCCATTCCAGTCAAGATGACCGCGAGAATGGCGTTACCCCACACCTGCGCAGCAGAGGAGAACATCGGGTCAACAGCAGGCTTACAGAAATTGATCGGCGGGCCATCCGTCAACGTAATGACGGGCGCTTTATTCGCGCGCGTAATCGACATATGCCGCCCACCGGGCGCTACATATATTTTGCCGGCAACAATCGGCTCACCGTCGGTCGCTTCGTGAGCAGGACGCGAGGCCGCCCGGGTCAAATGCTCGGCCAAAATGGTCGTAAATGTCGGCGGCATGTGCTGCGTAATCAACACGGGAACCCGCTCGATAAGCGACTTGAGCTGGGACACCAGCGCGGTGAGCGCCTGTGGTCCACCGGTTGATGACCCGATCAACAGCACGCGAGGCTGGGTCGTTGCAAACGGCCGTAATTTGAAGGGTCCCGTGCGGCCGTGCGATTCACTTGCAGCGACGCTCGCCGGCCGCAGCGCCGCAGCAGCAGCGGATGCCGGAGCCGGTGCCCGCATCTGCCTTTCGGAAAGGCCCTTGGCGCGGCGACCGAGTTGCAGGATTTTGTCGATCAACTCGCGGCGGAACTCTACCGAGGTCGTGACCCCGCGGTTGGTTTCCGGCTTGGGAATATAATCGGCGGCCCCAAGCGACAGGGCTTTCAAGCTGATCTCCGCATTTCTGCGGGTCAACGTCGAAGCCATGATAATGACGAGATTGCGTTTCTTTTCGAGCAGCAAAGGCAGCGCAGAAATACCGTCGAGATCCGGCATTTCAACGTCGAGCACCATTACATCCGGATTGGCACGCTCGACCTGGGCAACGGCATCGCGGCCGGTTCGGACAGAAGCAACAAGTTGCAGACCGGGCTGTTCCTCGACCCACCGCGAAACCAGTCCTCGCACCACGACTGCATCGTCCACGACCATCACACGGATCGCGTTTTGCGTCCCGGCCGCCGTTGCCGGCGTGGTACTAAGAGCGACGCTCATTACGCAGTACTCGGATTACACTACAAATCACCGGAACAATACGAGGGCCAATCAGAGCAGCCCGACCTCCTGGAACTTGGCCTCAACGATCTCTTTGTCAAACGGCTTCATGATGTATTCGTTTGCGCCGGCATGAAGCGCGCGCGCGATATGCACGACATCATTCTCGGTTGTGCAGAAAACGACCTTGGGATGGTCTCCGTTGGGGAGCCGCCGCAGCTCTTTCAAAAAATCGTAGCCGTCCATGACCGGCATGTTCCAGTCGAGTAGAATCGCGTCAGGAAGCTTCTGACGACAATAGTCGAGCGCCTGCTTTCCATCCTCGGCTTCGAAGATTTCGAACGAAAGCCCCTCAAGGATGCGCCGTGCCACTTTGCGAATGACACTGGAATCATCAACGACCAGACAGCTCTTCATGACCCGCCTCACTTCCTCCGACGTGCCGCTCGCACGCAACCTTTGAAAACCAAATTAAACGTCAGCGCAGTTATGCCGCTATCGATTCGGAACTGATGTCGAGCACGCGCTCGACGTCGAGAATGACCAACAACTGGCCCTCCAGGCGATGCACGCCGTCGGATACGCGCGCCAATCGGGCGTCGAGATTGACCGGATTCGGCTCTCGCGTGTTGTCGGCGAGCTTCATCACTTCGCCAACCGAGTCGATCAGCAACCCGTACGACTCGCCCTTCAGCTCAATCCCGATCGCCATCGCCGGGCGGCCGTCATCGCGCGCCGGCAATCCCAACCGCTTACGCAAATCGACTGCGGTAACAATGCGGCCCCGAAGGTTGAGCACACCGGCGATTTCCGGCCGCGCCAATGGAACACGCGTTAGACGGTCAGGCATGAACACGTCTTGGACGCGGGCAATCGGAAGACCGAACAACTGACCGTCAATCATCGCAGTGACGTATTCGGTCACATATTCGGAAGCATTCTCGTCATTTGAGCTCATGCTGTTTCCTTACGCGGCCTCGACCCATTCCACCGTCGATTCCTTCAGCGCTGCGATCAGGCCCTGACGGTCGAACTTGGCGACGAAATCGTGGAAGCCGGCCTGACGGCCCCGTTCGATCGTAGCCGGTGCGGTAATTGAAGAGAGAGCGATGATCGGCACCTGAGCGGTGCGTGAGTCGCCACGGATTGCTTCAGCCAATTCGAAGCCGTTCATTCCGGGCATTTCGATATCCGACACGATGACATCGAAGCGATCGCCGCGTTTGAGCAGAGCCAACGCCTCTTCCGCACCGCCAACGGCGATCACATCGTAACCTGCCGCCTTGAGTACGGGCGCAAGCATGTTCCGGAAGAACGAGGAATCATCGACCAGCAACAACGTTCGCGTCAGCGAATCGGCATTCATTTCCTTGCGGCGGAACCAGTCCTCGAATGCGAGGGGCAGGTAATAGCCGACGTCGATAATTTCCGTTGCCTGACCCTTGACGACCGCCGAACCCAGAACGCCGGCGATACCGCTGGACACTTCGATATCGAGCTTGTCTTCGACGATGTCGACGATTTCGTCGACCACGAGACCCATCGACCGGCCTGAGTCCGAGAACACCAACAACGGCTGCGTTCCTTCGGTGCGAACCTTTACCTCATCGGAGACCCGCACCAGCGGCATCAAATGACCGCGGTATTGTACGAGGTGCCGCCCATTCGACAGCTCGATCTTCTTACAATCCACTTCCTCAAGCCGCGTGACGAGCGAGAGAGGCACCGCCTTGAGCTCCGGCGAGCCGGCGCGGAATACCAGAAGCGAAACGGTTTTTACGGTCGAGGTGTGACGCTGGGCTTCGCTCTCCTCTTCCTCAGCCGTAGACCCGGCATTGCCGACAGCCTGTGCAATCCCGTTTGGATCAATAATCATGATCACCGCACCATCGCCCAGGATGGTGTTGCCGGAGAACATGGTGATGTGGCGCAATTTGCTCGACATCGGTTTGACGACGATTTCTTCCGTGTGGAACACGCCGTCGACGACAATCCCGAAGGTGCGATTGCCGACCTGAGTGACAACGATAAATCCGTCTTCCGGATCGCTTCCGACTTCGTCGCCGATACCCAACATTTTTTTGAGGTGGATCAGCGGCAATAGCTTGTTGCGCAACCGCAGAACCGGCGTGTTCTTGATCCGCTCGATCTTGTGTTCGGAATTCGTCTGAGCACGAACGAGTTCAATCACCGACAATTGCGGAATGGCAAAGCGGTCGCCCGCGGCCTCGACGATCAGCGCGGAAACGATGGCAAGCGTGAGCGGGATCTTGATGACGAAGCTTGAACCTTCGCCCAGGACCGACCTCACGTCGATGGTACCACCGATCTGATCGATGTTGTTGCGCACGACATCCATGCCGACGCCGCGACCCGAGACGCTCGTAACTTGCGCCGCGGTTGAAAAGCCGGGCGCGAAAATGAACTTGTGGATCTGCGCCTCGGTCATCTTTTCGACGTCGAGCTCGTTGGCGAGCCCCTGCGCGACGATCTTGGCTTTGATCCGATCGGTGTCGAGCCCACGACCGTCATCGGAAATATCGATGATGATGTGACCGCCTTCATGATAGGCCGAGAGCCGGATCGTGCCTTTCTCCGGCTTGCCCGCAAGCCGCCGGGCTTCCGGTTTCTCCAAACCGTGATCCGCGGAATTGCGCACCATGTGCGTGAGCGGATCTTTGATCAGATCGAGAACTTGCCGATCGAGCTCGGTATCCGCACCATGCATCTCAAGCTCGATATCCTTGCCAAGTTCCGTTGCAAGGTCGCGCACAATGCGAGGCAGCTTCTGCCATGCATTGCCGATCGGCTGCATGCGCGTCTCCATGACGCCTTCCTGCAACTCCGCGGTAACGTTGGAAAGCCGCTGCAGCGGCACCTTGAATTCGGAGTCCTCGTTGCGCCGGCTGATTTCGAGCAACTGGTTACGGGTCAACACCAGCTCCGACA
>DATAIA010000397.1:0-9891 GCA_036262895.1 Xanthobacteraceae bacterium | reverse complement strand
GCACACGTTAGGTACACTGAGCTAAGCCCGACGCGCTTTAAGGATTTTTGCCGGACTAACGGCTGCCAAAGACAGCTTAAGGCGATTATTCCACTGGGTGACTGACTGACGCTGCAGGGTGCACACAGAACTTTTTTTCACTTCAAACATTACAAACGTATTCAGCTCCCGGAAGGTTACTCATGCGCACCATTTCGCTTGGCGTGGTGGTGGTGGTTGCCAGTATGGCTATCGCCCCGCCTGTGTTTCGCCCGCTTCCGCATAACTGGAGAATGTCATGAAGAAAACAATGTTACTCATCAGCGCCGCAATGTTTGGTGTGGTCTTTGCCGCAAACGTAAATGCGCAGGGTGTTCCACAGGAAATAGAGATCACCAAAGTCGATGTGCAGAAGGTGGCGGCCGGTTATCGGGCGTCCAAGGTCATCGGTAGCGGTGTCGTCAACGATGCGAATGAAACGATCGGGCAGATTGACGACCTTCTTGTGACACGTGACGGCAAGGAGCCATACGCCGTTCTGTCGGTCGGTGGTTTCCTGGGCATGGGTACTCGCATGGTGGTCATCCGTTACGACAGTCTCAAGTTCACCGACAACAAGATTGTGCTGCCGGGCGGGACAAAGGACGGCCTTAAGATGCTGCCCGCGTTCCAATACTCGAAAGAGTGACTGTCCGCTGTGCCGCTCTCGGGAGTCGGATCGCCGCGGTTGGAGCCAAGTCCGCCTACATCGAACCTGTCGGCCCGTGGGAGAACACGGCAAGCTGCGGGTCGGCGTGGTCTGGTCCGGCAGCACGACTTTCGAAGCAAACCGTGACCGGGGGGCGCCGCTTCGCATGTTCCTGCAATGGTTCACATTGCCGGGGATACAGCTCTACAGCCTGCAAAAAGGACCGCCGGGATCGGAGCTTCATAAACTCCCGCCCGGCGCCCCCACTATCGATCTCGCTCCCCTGCTCACTGACTTCGGGGATACAGCAGCTGGGCCCTTCGCAGCATCGGCGCACACCACCCAACAACTTCGCCAGGCAGCCATGCCATCACGGCTATGAACTTTCTTGCTACTCCCACGATCGTACCCATCTACGGGTATGACCAACTTTACCAGAATCCAGACATCAGCTCACTCGGCGGCTATCGCACCATCGAAAAATGAAGATAGTGAATTTGGGAGAGCGAGGGTCGACAAAACGATGAGCTGGTTCGTCCCACCGATTGTGATTCCCGGCTTTGTGGTTCTCTCAATTATCGCGCGAGCAATGTACGTGTCTTACTATTGACTCGATATCTCCGGACTTGCCGCTAAAAGGCGAAGCTTCGCGATCATCGAGATGTCGCTAGGCAGCGATGCTTGTCAGCACAAGGCGTGCAACCAGTCTAGTGCTTGTTATTTCGGACGCGAAGTGAGCAATTCCATACAGATGTCAGAACTTGGCAGGTCCAAGCTTGCCGCCTAGGGCCGAACTCCAGGTCCGACTGAGCATAGTTCAAGAGTTCGCTTCAATGTTGCTGAGCCCTGGCAATCTTGAAACCCGATACCAACAATCAACAAGCGCCATGTCACTCAGAATGGATCGCTATGATCGCTCTGGGTGTTGGCGCTCCGGCATAACATTCTGTAATATAAGACCAATTCGCTCGATACCTCGCGGTCAATAGAGGACTTATCATGGCACCCAAACGTCGACCGCCGTTCGATCCGAAAATCTTCCTTGCACATGTGGGCGACGGCCGGAGCATTGGCCGGTACCGCAAGGGCCAGATCGTCTTTTCACAGGGAGACCCCGCAGATGCAGTCTTCTTCGTCCAGAGAGGCAAGGCCAAGATCACCGTTGTTTCGGAGCAGGGCAAGGAGGCCGTCGTCGCGCTTCTTGGAACCAACGAATTCTTCGGTGAGGGATGTCTTGCTGGGCAAAAGCAGCGAATAGCGACGGTCACAAGCATGAGTGATGCCATGATCGTACGACTGGAAAAGGCGGCTGTCGTCAGTGTGATTCAACAGGAGCCGGCATTCGCCGAGATGTTTATTGCCCATCTTTTGGCCCGGACGATCCGCGTCGAAGCAGACCTCGTCGATCAGTTGTTCAATTCGAGTGAGAAGCGGCTTGCCCGGCTGCTTCTGCTGCTGGCCAACTTTGGTAACGAAGGGGAGCCGGAGCCGATGATCGCAAAGATCAGCCAGGAGACATTGGCCGAAATGATCGGAACCACCCGATCGCGCGTGAGTTTTTTCATGAACAAATTTCGGAAACTTGGTTTCATCAACTACAACGGCGGCAGCATCGAAATCCGCCGTTCATTACTGAATGTGGTTTTGCACGACCAACCGCAGATCAAGATAAAGTAGTCCATTTTAGTCGACGCGCGGCCCGCCCGTACGATCAGAAAATCTTTCGAACTGAGCAATTCTGCACAGTCTTGGCCTTAGCGCAGGCATAGGGTCGGTGATGCAAGAAGGCTCACCTTCACCCTGAATACTGACTTGCGGCCAGACCGTCTTTTTCGGCGGACATCCGAGGCCGCGGTCCGGGGGGAATGAATCTGGAGAGCGCGAAAATGCATATCTCGGGCGAAAGTTTACTAATCATATTGGTGGTCGGCCTCGTTGCCGGATGGCTGGCGGGTCAGATTGTGCAAGGCACCGGGTTTGGGGTCATCGGTGATCTCATCATTGGAATTGTGGGCGCCTTCATCGGCAGCTGGCTACTGCCTCAACTTGGCATCCATCTCGGTGCTGGCATTGCTGCCGCGATCATCAACGCCACGATCGGCGCGCTAATCCTGTTGCTGATCATCAAGCTCGTGCGCGGCGGAAACGCATGGCGATGGGGAGGAAGTTCGGGTCGTCATTGGTAGGGAGTGTCTATTCCCCAGGGCTAAAAAGTGAGTCCGCGCTTGGAGGAGGTCATGGAAACCAAATCGCCAGAGCGCTCATCCCCCGCTGCTTCTCTGGCGTGGCCAGATAGTCGGCCGCTCATTGTCAATGATGGGCATGCGCTCGCCCGGGCGATCGTGGATACGATCCAAGAGCCTCTCCTGGTCCTCGATAGGGACCTGTGTGTCGTCACAGCAAATCGCTCTTTCTATCTGACATTCACGATGAACCGTCAGGATATCCAAGGCCGCCCAATCTACGCACTTGGGAATGGACAGTGGAATATTCCCAAGCTTCGGCTGCTGCTGGAGAACATCGTGCCACACGATGCCGTGATGGACGCCTACGAAGTCGAGCAGAACTTTGCTGGCATCGGGCGACGCACGATGCTGTTGAATGCCCGAAAAGTATTTAGCGAGGGGAGTTTCCACCCCACGATTCTTCTGAGCATCGAGGATATCACCGAGCGGCGCGCCAAGGAGCGCGAGTTGAGTGAGCTTCTGCAGCAGAAAGAGAATTCGCTGCAGGAAATGCAGCACCGTGTCGCGAACAGTCTGCAGATCATCGCAAGCATCCTTCTTATCAAAGCTCGGACCGTCCGATCGAAGGAGACGCGGCTGCATCTTCAAGATACCCACCAACGAGTAATGTCCATCGCTGCGGTGCAGCAGCAGCTCCTGGTGTCAAAACCTAGCGCTATGACCGAGCTCGCTCCCTATCTGTCTCAACTCTGTGAGACCCTGGCGGCCTCTATCATCGGTGATGATCGGCCGATCTCCGTGAAGGTGAATACCCACGGCGGCATGGTTCCTTCCGGTCAGGCCGCCAGCATCGGCCTCATCGTAACGGAGCTCGTAATCAATGCACTCAAGCACGCCTTCGCTGGCGACCGGAGCGGCGGCACCGTGACCGTAGCTTACGACGTCGCCGGATCAAACTGGAGACTTTCGGTTTCTGACGACGGGATTGGCAGACCAGCGGCCCACTCAGAGAAGACAAATTCTGGTCTTGGTACGACTATAATCAAAGCGCTGGCCAAGCAGCTTGACGCCACGGTGGACATTTTGATGGAGCCGCACGGCACGACGGTGTCGATCACCCATGCTCCCTCGCGACTGCGCCTAAGCCCGTAAACAATGAACCCGCAACCAAACAAAAGCGCGAACCGCCCTCGAAATTTACTCTCGCCGTAGCCATATATGATTCCTGTACGATCAATCGTCACGGTTGATCGGTAGCGCGGAGCCTCAAAGAAAGGACTCTGCATGTTCACGCCCGGCCAATATCGCGAGACGGCATCTGAATGCGGCAAGCTCGTAAATGCTGCGATCGGTTCAAATGATCGGCGTGAAATTCAAGAGCTTGAGCAGAACTTCATTGCACTCGCCGATAACGGGGCAATGGCCTGTGAACAATCACAACGAGGCCGTTCGTGCCGCGGAGCTGACGGATCAGATGGCGTGGTGCTTGAAGAGGACGAAGAACGTATCCTGCTATGCCTCGGAGCGGCACTAGTTTTGCAGTGGAATACCCTGCCAAGGAAGCTACGCAGGGAGCTCTTAGACAAAGCCGACTCCATGGGCGAGTTGCTGGAAACCGTGGAGCTTAGAGGAAAAATTGCTCCCTTTCTGCACAAGCACAAGGATGACGAGAAAGACGCCACATGATGCGAACGGCAACAACAAAAAGGGACTTGAAACTTCACGCTGCGGCTATCGCACGGTGGGAGAACGAGGGGGGCACATCCGCCCAAGCTCCCGAGCAGGATAAAATTGGAAAAATTTGGGAACGCCGTTCCATGTCGGTCAACGATGACGACCAGGAGGATTGATAATGCGACTCAGCGGACTTGCCGTCGACGAAAGGCCTCATAACATGGACGGGATGTTGCTTCATGCTCGATATGGGTCGGAGCCTGTGGAGGCTTTCATCAGCAGGCGAGTCATGGATATCTGGGCAGAGCCCGTAGAGCCTCCTGGTCGGCGAAAAAGTCTTTATCGCGCACAATATAATGCACTCGGCAAATTAAACCTCGCCGCAATTGAGCGAATAGTGACCGCTAAATACGAGCGTGGCGCTGCTTTCAATCGCCAACATCCTTTCGTGGATATTCTGTATTCAGACATCACTGAAAGTGGCGAGGCGCTGGTGCGTGAAAGGTCATCTTAGTTGCGGGACCTACGTCGAGGATGCCAGAATGGAGATGTATGCCGCTTGAGATGCGATGGCGGTGGGCTTGCGGCACTAATCGTTCGCGCCACCGCGACTTGAAATGGGTTGAGCATGACTGGCTTTCAGCCATGTGGCAATGAACGCACGACGTCAACGCAGGTGTGATTGCTATGAGAGCAATTTATCAGAATGCACCCGTCAATTATCGCTTTGCGATCGGGACCATGGTCCTGCTCAGAAGGACCCTTCCCTTGAGCAATGCAGTTCCGGGTCCTTACGAGATTCTCGCGCAACTTCCCGAGCGGGAGGGCGAGCTCCAATATTGCATCAAGAGTGTGCGCGAACCCTATGAGCGCATCACGAAGGAGGATGAACTTCAGCTAGCTTAAGTGCCGATTGTTAACAGGGACGCTCAAACGTTGAGGGTCTTAGTTGGGGCGGACCATGCCAACCGTCCTTGCGGGAGGAAATCTTTGATGGTGGGTATCGGCGCTCATGTGGTCAGGTTCCAACCCCGACAGGTCCAAAGCGGACCTCGACCGGGCGCAAGTGACTTTACTGGGTACTGAGAATGGCGAAGACCGCGGTGTGCGGTTGCACTCCCCGTGTTCTGGTCACATTGAAGAATTCAAGTCATCGCGCAGGTGCCATGTTTAGGCGCCCCGACGGCCTTCCTAAATGCGGGTGTCTGTCTAAGTCATTGATATAATGGTGCCCAGGGGCGGGATCGAACCACCGACACCGTGATTTTCAGTCACGTGCTCTACCAACTGAGCTACCTGGGCGCCGAACCCGGCGATAGAGCCGGGATTGAGAGAGGCGTCGCGGGTTATAGAGAGAAGGGTCGGGGCTGTCCAGACATCAGCGGATAATCCCCTGAAGTCATTCATTTAATGGCAGATTTAATGGCCTCGCGGCCCCGCGGGCGAAGCCATGGGTGCGCCTCGCCTGCAAAACGCCCGTTCGGGGCCTATTCCCGCTCCTCATCGGTGGAGGCAGGCCCCTCCTCGTCTTCATCCGTGCCAGTAGCCGGAACGGCATAGACACCGGAAAGCCACCGGTTGAGATCGATATCGGAGCAGCGTTTCGAGCAGAACGGCCGGAACGCTTCATCAGCCGGCTTCTCGCAAACCGGACAGCGCTTTGCGCCACGCACATCAATCGGCTTCGACATCAGGACACCGGGCTCCCAGCGTGTCTGGGGATTTTTTTGGGCCTCATGGTTCGAGACGGCCGCACCATGAGGAACGTTTCATGAATATTTCAGGGTAATGCCGCCATCGACCAGAAGCTCAAGGCCGGTCACATACCGGCTCTCGTCGCTTGCGAGATAGACCGCGGCCCAGGCGATGTCCCAGGCGCTGCCGCCGTATCCCATTGGCACCTGCCGGTCGCGCACGCGCCACATCTCGTCAACGTCGCCACCGGAATAGGCCTTTGCAAGTCCCGCGGCCTTTTCGACCATCGGCGTTTTCATCAGCCCGGGCAGGATCGCGTTCACGCGGATCTGCTTCGGCGCATATTGCACGGCGGTCGTCTTGGTGAGCTGATTGATGGCGGCCTTCGATGCGTAATAGGTCGCGTAGGGCACGCCGGTGTATCGGATCGACGCAATCGACGAGATGTTTATGATCGAGCCGCCGCCCTGCTCTTCCATGAGCGGAATAACATGCTTCATCGTCAGGAATGCGCTTTTGAGATTGACGGTGAAAACCTTGTCCCAATCGGCTTCGGACACTTCGACGACGCCGCCCACCTCGGCAATGCCGACCACGTTTTCAAGCACATCGATGCGGCCATAGGTCTGCTTGCAGGCCTTGACCATCGCGGCGACATCCGCCGCCTTCGTGACATCGGTTGCGTGCGCGCTGGCTTCGCCGCCTTCCGTCTTGATGAGATCGGCGGTCTCGCGCGCCGCATCGATATTGATGTCGACACAAAAAACACGCGCACCTTCGCGCGCGAAGGCGACCGCTGACGCCTTGCCGTTGCCCCAACCGGGACCGATTGAGCCTGCCCCCGACACCAGCGCCACTTTGCCCTTTAATCGGTCGGCCATTTCGTTCCCCTTTACTTTCTTTCGTCATGCCCGGCTTCATGCCGGGCATCCACGCCTTGTTTGCTCAGGTTGTTCGCTTTCGTGGATGGCCGGGACAAGCCCGGCCATGACGAAAAAAATAGCATTTAACGAGAATTGGATTTCGCATTGTTTGCTAAGTCAGCATCATGCGCGCGCAATTCGCTTTTGAGGATTTTGCCGTAATTGCTCTTGGGCAGAGCCGGAACAAACACATAATCCTTCGGCCGCTTAAAACGTGCGATTGATGCAAGGCAAAGCGCATCGAGCTCTTGGGTAGGCGCCTCACCCACCACATAGGCGACGACCACTTCGCCCCATTCCGCGTCGGGCCGGCCGATCACCGAAACTTCGCGCACGTTGTCGTGCTTGAGCAGCACTTCCTCGACTTCGCGCGGGTAGATATTGCTGCCGCCGGAAATAATCACATCCTTGGAGCGGTCCCTGAGCGTGAGATAGCCTTCATGATCAAAGCTGCCGACATCGCCGGTGTGCAGCCAGCCGCCTTTCATGGTCTTCGCGTTTGCTTCCGGATTGTGCCAATAGCCCGGCATCACCACATCGCCACGGCAGAGGATCTCACCGGCTTCGCCCTGCGGCAACGGCTGATCGTCGGCGTCCGTGACTTTGACCTCGACACAGGAGTAAGGCCGCCCCGCGGACGCAAGCCGCTCAAGCCAGCGCGGATGCTCGCGATCGGCGATTTCCTGCTTCGATAGCAGCGTGATCGTCATCGGGCTTTCGCCCTGTCCGTAGATCTGCGCGAACCGCGGCCCGAACCGATCAATGGCTGCGAGCGCGTCTTCGACATACATCGGCGCTCCGCCCCAGATGATGGTGCGGATATTTGAAGCGTCGCATTGCGCCGAACATTCGGTGAGACGCTTGATCATGGTTGGCGCGGCAAACATCGAGGTGCCCGGCCACGCATCAAACAAACCGAGCACTTCCTCCGGATCGAAACCGCTGGATTCCGGGACAACCTGCACACCCATCCGCGCCATATAGGCCGGCATGTAAAGGCCCGAGCCGTGGCTCATGGGTGCGGCATGCAGGATCGGATCGCCCGGCATGACGGTATCGACTTCGGTCAGATAGGCATGGCTTGCCCAGGACAGCACGCGGTGCGTCAGCATCGCGCCTTTCGGGCGGCCGGTGGTGCCGGACGTATAAAACAGCCAGGCGAGATCGTCAGGCGCGCGTAGTTCAATCGCCATCGGATCGGCGCTCAGCATCTGCTGATACGGCTTGCTGCCGATCGTCACCAGATGCTCAAGCGTTGCCGGCGCATAGGGCGCGATCTCGCCTTCAAGATCGCCGGAGGCAAAGCACACGCGCGCGCCGGAATTCTCCAGAATGTAGCCCAGCTCCTGGCCATGCAGCTTGGCATTCGCCAGCACCGCTGCGAGGCCCGCATGCCAAATGCCGTAGAGGAGTTCGACATAGTCGACGGAATTTTTCGCGGCAATCGCCACATGGTCGCCGGGCTTGAGACCGAATTGATGGCGCAGCGCGCCGGCGATGCGGGCGGCGCGTTCGGCGACCTGCGCATAGGTTCTGGCAACACGGGTGCCGTGCGCGACAGCCGGAAAGCTGCCGTGACTTAATCCTGCTCGTTCAAGCCAAAGTGCGAGATTCATCGGTTCGTCCCATTTATCCCCGCGATTAGAGCGCCGGGGCGAGACTATACCGTATTGAGCCACCCGTAATGCACGGGGTAGCCTTCCCCCATGAGCAGCGAGACGCTCTCATGGAGCGGCAAACCGACAACATTGGTGTAGGAGCCGACCATTTTAACCACGAACGATCCAGCAATGCCCTGGATCGCATAACCGCCGGCCTTTCCGCGCCACTCGCCCGATGCGAGATAGGCTTCGAGGTCTTCCTTGGAGAGACGCTTGAACCGGATGCGGGTTTCGACAAGCCGCTGGCGGAAGCTTTCCTTCGGCGTGACGAGGCAAACCCCGGTATAGACGCGATGATTGCGCCCCGAAAGCAGGCGCAGGCACTGCGCGGCCTCATCGAGCATTTCGGCCTTGGGCATGATCCGCCGACCGACCGCCACGACCGTATCGGCGGCAATGATGAACGAGCCCCTGAGGTCTTCATCAAGCCGGCAGGCGGCCAGTGCCGTTTCCGCCTTGGCGCGTGCAAGCCGCGTTGCCAACGCACGCGGCAGCTCGCCCTTCACCGGCATTTCGTCGACATCGGCGGGCAGCAACGAATCCGGCTCGATGCCCGCTTGCTGCAGCAAGCCGAGACGGCGAGGCGAACCGGAGGCGAGGACAAGCTTGGGCCGGCCGATCATCAACGGAACCCGGAGTGAGAAGAGGAAGGGTTGTTCCTGTCACGTAACTTCTGGCACGTGACCAGGAAACTTCAGCTCGTCACGTAGCGTGCGAAGTTTACTTGAATCGATAGGTGATGCGACCCTTGGTCAGGTCGTAAGGCGTCATTTCGACAAGAACTTTATCGCCGGCCAGCACGCGAATGCGATTTTTCCGCATCCGGCCCGCGGTGTGAGCAATGATCTCGTGCTCGTTCTCAAGCTTGACGCGGAAGGTAGCGTTCGGGAGCAACTCCGTCACGGTACCGGGAAATTCCAAAAGCTCTTCTTTCGCCATCGATATCCAGGTGTTTTAAGTGGGCCTAGTGCCCTGTTTTCGAAGTTCGTCATACATAGCGGCACTCTCTTGCACGAACTTCGAAAACAAAAGGGCACTAGCAACTCTATGATTCTAGTGCCGCTTTCGATTTGAAGTTCCTAAAA
>DATAIA010000396.1:0-2916 GCA_036262895.1 Xanthobacteraceae bacterium | reverse complement strand
GGTCAATTGCGCGATCTCTCGGCCTATGTGAAGGACCTTGATGGCGAGGCCTATTCACCGGCCTCGTTGGCCAAATTGGCTGCGATCGACCCCGCATCGCTCCCCGCCGTCAACGGCAAGCCCCGGCTCGGCGCGCCCGTTACCGGCATCTCGAAATTCGTCGCCATAGGGCTCAACTATAGCGACCACGCCAAGGAGACCGGCAACGCAATTCCGTCGGAGCCAATTTTCTTCCTCAAGGCAAACACCGCGCTGAGCGGCCCGAACGATCCGGTTGAAAAGCCGCGTGGCTCAACCAAGCTCGACTGGGAAGTCGAAATCGCCGCAATCATCGGGAGCACCGCCAAATACGTCTCCGAATCCGACGCGCTCAATCACGTCGCCGGCTATTGCGTTTGCAATGATGTGTCCGAGCGCAATTTCCAGATCGAGCGTTTGGGTCAATGGACCAAGGGCAAGTCGCATGACACGTTCGGTCCTGTCGGCCCGTGGCTTGTCACCAAGGATGAAATCCCGGACGTGCAGAAGCTTTCGATGTGGCTCGACGTGAACGGCAAGCGTCGCCAGACCGGATCAACGGCCACCATGATCTTCTCGATGGCGAAGTGCATTTCCTACGTCTCGCAATTCATGACCCTGCGTCCCGGCGACATCGTCACAACGGGCACGCCACCCGGCGTCGGCACCGGCATGAAGCCGCCGCAGTTCCTCAATGTAGGCGACGTGGTCACGCTGGGCATCGAAGCACTCGGTGAGCAGCGGCAGGAAATCATCGCAGCGTAAGGCTGATCTGACAACCAGCATTGCAAGGAGCGTGAGCGACGAAGCGATCCGGACTCCGTCTATCCGTTCTGGATTGCTTCGCCGGGCCTGGCATTCGCTGCATTCGTACGAACCGTCGGCTCCTGACGAATTCTCGTTAAGAGCCATTCTCAAGGATATCCCATGAAACTGTCTTTTTCGCCGGCCTCGCCATTCGCCCGCAAAGTTCGCATCGCCGCGATCGAACTCGGACTGATCGACAAGATCGAATTCGTTCCGGAGACGGTGGTTCCGGGGCAGGCGAACGAAAAATATTCCAGGGTTACGCCCTTGAAGAAGTTGCCGGTGCTGATGCTGGACAGTGGTGACGTCATCCTCGATTCCTATGTCATCGTCGAATATCTGGATGAGCTGGCCGGCGGCGGAAAACTTATCCCCGCATCAGGAGCGGCACGATGGAAGGTCAAGAGCGACCATTCGATGCTGCAGGGCATGCTCGATTCGATGCTGCTGTGCCGCTACGAACAGATGGTGCGGCCGGAGCCGTTGCGCTGGAAGGCTTGGGGCGAGGATCACTGGAACCGGGCCTGGAGCGGCATGGCGCGATTCGAGAACCAAAGCGATATGCTGTCTCGACCATTCGATGTTTCGCAGATCGCGCTCACTTGCGTGCTCGGCTATGCCGACTTTCGTTTTTCCGATTGCGGCTGGCGCAAGGCATACCCCAAGCTCGACGCCTTCCACGAAAAGATGCTTGCTCGTCCCTCGGTGAAGATTTCGCTACCTCCCGCCGCCTGAGTTGATCGCTTGACCATCAAACTCGCCATCGACGACCTCACGATCCACCGCATCGTCGAGCAGGAAACCACCTTCCTGCCGGCGCTGGAAATGCTGCCCGGCTTGACGCCGGAGTTGCTGGAAGAGAACAAGCCGTGGATGCGCCAGGCGAACGCTATCGATGAAGCCGATGTGCTGATTCTGTGCTTTCAGTCCTACGTCGTCAAAACGCCCCATCATACAATTCTGGTCGATAGCTGCATCGGTAACGACAAGCCGCGACCGTTGCGCCCGAAATGGAACATGAAGACCGACGCCACCTACATGCGGGCGCTGGCGGTTGCTGGTGTTTCCGTCGATGACATCGATTATGTGATGTGCACGCATCTGCATGTCGATCACGTCGGCTGGAACACGCGACTGGAAGATGGGCGATGGGTGCCGACATTTCCGAATGCGCGCTACCTGTTTGCCAGGGATGAATTCGATTACTGGACCGAACAGCACGCCAAAACGCCGATTGCGCCGTTTGGGGATAGCGTGCTGCCGGTCGTCGAAGCCAAGCAGGCCGAGATCGTGAACAACGATTTCGCGATCGGTGATCATGCCCGCATTCTGCCGACACCGGGCCATACGCCGGGACATGTTGCGTTCGCGTTTGGACGCGGCAAGGATAGCGCGGTAGTCGCGGGCGACCTGATGCACTCGCCGTTGCAGGCTCGCTATCCACAACTCTCCGCGAAATTTGACGTCGATGGAACCCAGGCCGCGACGACGCGGCGCAATTTCCTGGAGCGCTATTGCGACACGGATACGCTGTGCTGCACGGCGCATTTCCCCTCGCCCTCAACCGGAAAAATCCGCCGTTGGGGCGACGGATTTTCCTGCAAGGCGATTTAGAACGCCTTCGAGCGACGAGTACGGCTCGCGCGAGCCAAACGCCTCAACCGAAGATTCCGGCCATCATTCGAACAGGCTCGGCGTGTGGTTGACCACCGCGCCTTCGATCGCCAGCATCTTGAGCTTGGTCACAACGCCGCCATTGGCGGAGAAGCCGCCCGGCTTGCCGCCGGCGGCGAGCACCCGATGACAGGGCACCACGATCGGACAGGGATTGCGTCCGAGCGCCTGACCGACATCGCGCGACAGCTCGACCCCGCCGAGCCGCTTGGCAATATCGCCATAGGTCATTGTCTTGCCCGGCGGAATGGTGCGGGCAATCTCGTAGACCCCGCGGTGGAATTCGGGAACACCCTCCAGGTCAAGCACCACATCGGCAAGATCGTTCGGCTTGCCCTCCAGCAGTTCGACGATACCGTCGATGGCGCGTTGCACCTCGGCCGGCGGCGCCACCTCCGCGATATCCCCATAACGCTG
>DATAIA010000395.1:0-9950 GCA_036262895.1 Xanthobacteraceae bacterium | reverse complement strand
GTTTGTGTAAGCAGGTGCGAGGCTGCCTATCCCCGCGTGAGCACGATCTCGAAATTGAAGATCCGATGATCGGCTGGATTGTCAGTTGAGACGAGCCTTGCGATCAAAAGATCAGGGCGCGGCGCGGACATAAGGGCCCTGTCTTTGGCGTTAAGCGGCTCGCCCGGAAAATACATTTGCGTCACAAGCCGTTCAAACTGGCCTTGAACTTCGATATGAATGTGAGGTGGCCTCATCCAGTCCGGCCCCACCGGATAGGCGCCGGGCTTCACAGTTTGGATCCGATATTCACCGTCTACGCCAGACCGCATGGTCACGGACCCGACGAAGTTCGGATCTGCCGGAACTGAACTGGAGTCGTTGGGATGGTCATAACGGCCGAATGTATCGGCCTGCCAGATTGTGAGTCTTACGCCCCTGACCGGTCTGCCACGAACATCGAGCACCCGCCCCCTGACTTCGATAATCTCGCCCAGCGCGCGGCCTTCGCTTTCCTTGATACTGGTGAGGTCGTCTTGCGCTAAAAGTCTGTGCTCGGCCGGGAAGTAAGGACCAAGAATTTGGTCCGGTGTTCGATGTCTCTCCGTCGATTTACAGACTTCGACGATGCATAAAGATTCAGTGGCGGGCATCACTGCTGGGCTCCTGGTCTAATCAATCGTCAGGCGTAAAGCCGGATGCTTCCACGATCGGACGCCAGCGCTCGAAGTCGGATTTCATGACTTGAGCAAATTCTGCCGGAGTGGTGCTTGTTGCGTCGATGGACAGCTTGCTCAGGCCGGCAACGAAGGTGTTGCTCGTCACCACAGTGCGAATGGCGCCGTTGAGCCGGTTAACGCTCTCAGCCGGTGTTTTTGCCGGAACGAAGACCCCGAACCATTCGACTGTTTCCAAAGCAGGAAATCCGGCTTCGCGAACGGTTGGAACGTCGGGAAGCAGCGGACTCCGCTGTTCGCCGGTGGTTGCCAGCGCGCGAATAGCCTTGGATTGCACGTGCGGAATGGCGGTGCCGATTGGGTAAATCGTTGCGGCAATTCGACCCCCGATCAGATCCTGAATGCCGCCGGGGCCGCCGTAGGGCAGATGTACAAATTCAAAACCCGCCGTCCGAGCCAGAGATAGCCCGGTGAAATGCAGCATCGATCCTGCGGCAGCCGTACCGAAAGTCGCCTGCTTGGGATTTTCCTTACACCATTGCACGAAATCCGAGAGGGTTCGTACGTGATCGGGCACCAAAGGCCCGACCGTGAGCAGAAAGGGGAAGGAGCAGACGGTGGTGACCGGGATGAAATCCTTGAAGGCATCATAGCCCAGTGCCTTGTAGACGTGCGGGAAAACCACAAAATTTGACGCCGGGGCCAAGGCCATCACGGAGCCGTCACCCGGGCTGTTTTTCAGAACGCCAAGTGCAAGGCGGCCGCCAGCGCCGGGGCGGTTATCCACGATGAATGAAGCGGAATAGCTCTTCATTCCCTCGACAACGGTCCTTGCAACGACATCGATCGCGCCACCGGGGCCGAAGCCAACCAGCATCCGTGCCATGCTGTGGCCGGCCTGCGCTTGGGCTTCCGGTCGGAGGGCGGGCAGCAAGGGCGCGACCGCACCGGCACATACCAAAGAACAGAACCTTCGCTTGGTGACCATCAGGATTCCTCCCGGCTGAGTTCGCTCCACTCTGGTCGAAACCACCGTAATCTAGTAGAACTAAAATCGCGGCACCCCTTTAGCTATTTGGCTTACGCAGATGGACTGGTCAGATCGAATTGGTCGCCGCATCAAGCTGCGAGACCTACATATCCTCATGACAATCGCTGATACCGGCAGCATGGCAAAAGCCGCAGCCAAACTGCGGATTTCCACGCCGGTGGTTTCCAAGACAATGCTGGGCCTTGAGCACACATTGGCGGTGAGGCTGCTGGATCGCGGACCGCAGGGTGTTGAGTTAACGCCTTACGGACGAGCCCTTCTTCAATGCGGGATAAATGTGTTCGACGACATGCGGCAAGGCGTTCGCGCTATCGCAAACCTGGCCGACCCAAATTCGGGAGAGGTGCGAATTGGATGTACCGAGATCGTCATGTCGAACTTGGTGCCGGTGATTGCGGGGAAGTTTTTGCGACAACATCCTCAGGTGCGCCTCGATGTAAGCCTCACCAATCCTGGCGAACAACAGATCCGGGAATTGCAAGATCGGAAAATTGACCTGCTGATAACAAGAGGCTTGGGACAGTTCGCAGAAAGCGATTTCGATACCGAGATCTTGTTCGATGAAGCTTTCGTGGTCGTCGCGGGAGATCGAAGCCGATGGGCCAAGAAGCGCAGCGCCGGGCTTGCCGATCTCATCAAAGAACCCTGGGTGCTGCCGCCATATCACACGGCGCCGGGCGCGCTGATCGCGGAAATGTTTCGCAAGGCTGGATTGCAGCCGCCCCAACCAAGTCTCTCAACGATATCCAGTCAGTGTACAATCGCGCTGATTTCGACCGGACAATTCGTTGGCTTCTTGCCGACGTCCATCGCGTCGCTCAACGCTCGTCGCGGCGGCCTGAAAATACTGCCACTACGGCTCGCCAGCCCGCGGGTTCCACTCGCGATTGTTTTCGTCAAAAATCGCACGATGAGCCCGGCCGTCGGCTCATTTATTTCGTGCACACGCGACGTGGTGACATCGCTCGCCCGCTCGCAAAAAGCAGCTAGCTAGGCAGCTTTCAAAGTTGGAACGCGAGAAGATGAAGGCTATTACTGCAGCCGTTGAGAAGCCAACGTTCCCGCAGTGCCTAACGGTTAGTGCGTCGCAGTCCTATTCAATCGCCAACGCGACGAAGTGGAACTGAAGAATGGTTCTATATTTTGTTATTGCCGCAGCGCTACTTGTTACGGGAATCGTGTTTTTCTTCCCACGCAAAGCCAAGAAGCGACCGGAGGAGCTCGCCGGGACCGTCGTCTGCAAAAAATGTGGATCGCGAATTAGCGTGGCAAATCCCTCGAAGGTTCTGGACGAGTTCAGCGTGACGTGCGGCGCCTGTGAAACCCGCAAGCTCTACCGTCTGGCCGACCTTAAGCGCTAGAGAGCTGGTCGCCGCGCGATAGCATCGGCAGCAAACCACAGCGGCACGTTTCGCCTCAGCAGTTTCTTGGCTAATGCTACGGAAAGCAGGCGGTCGCGGAGATCGGGATGACAAAGGTCCTGAAGCCCACGTCCATCGAGTAGCTGATCGAGCCGGTCACGGAGTTGCCGCACGCCGTCGCAGCATAGACGAAGTTGGGTGAAACGTTGGGCCCGAAGTAGCGGCTTTGAGTGTAGGCGACAGTACTCGCCGCATCCGAGCAAATCGTGGTCTTGACAGAGGCGCAGCGTGCGCCGTCCTCGACTGCAAAATGAAGGCTGCCGATCAGAAAAAGAGCGACACACAGCGCCAGCGTACCAAGGAGCATCGCGATGAAAACCGGCGCGACAATTGCAAACTCGACAGCCGTGGTGCCCTGCCGGTCGCCGTATAGGGATTTGATTTGATTTAGCACGGTCAACCCAATCGCATCATGGCCGTTCTATTGATCGGCGTGGGGAAAGTGCTGGATACACTTAGGCCAGGGAATAACGGGGCGTAGGTAAAGGTCGTTTGCACCTGGATGTAATCACCAGGCTGAAGGCTCGGCGTGCCCGCAGCTGTGCAGTCGGCCGGCCTGGACGAAACATCACTGACGCGTTGAAGCGCATTGGAAGAATTGACGCAGTAATATCCCTCTGACGGTGAACCAGCGACTAGAGTAATGCTCGCCCCCAGCGAGGTACTCTGAATTGCATTCTGGAGGGCGGTCGTTAAGCCGGTGCACTTTGTCGTGGCGGGCAACTGCGAGGGATCGCAAGCTTTCCAAGCCGCTTGAACGGCGACCTGGGTAGCGTTCTCCACCTGCATCCGCTGGTAGATGTAAATTGAGGTGTCGGTAACGTTCGCGAGTGCAACCGCCAGGAAGATGGCGAACAGCCCAAATTCGACGGCAGCCACTCCGCGCTGATCGGACGAGATCGCCTTGCCTTCTGCGGCAAAGCGACGAGTCAGTGTCGTGAGCGAGGGTGCTCTCATTCGTTTCCTGGCCGGCATTTTCATTGGACCAGCGCTGTCCTGCTGGGAGCTGTCGCAGTAGGCATGGTCAACCCCGCTTGAGAGCACCGCCCAATATCCGTCTGCAGGATTCCGGCAGTGCCGCTGATCTGGAAATTGTCGGCGACCATCACCACGCAAGATTCGCCGGCGTTCGATTTATCGATCGCCCCCTTAAGCGTAACACTCGCATGGGGCATATAGACCAACCCGCTAATCTTCCAAATTGGACTGTTGCCGGCTGCCGAAACGTCCAAACCAGTTGTCAAGCTTGGGTCTTGGTAGATCGCGACACCCGACCACGGTCCTGTTTTCGGACCAGCGATGTCAAGAACACCCCCGCTGCCATTGGTGTTGTCAGTGGGTGCGTGCTTGTAGGCCCCACTGGTTCCGGAAAAGACCAGCGTAACTGCCGAACCCGTAGAGGTTCGCAGCGTGTGACCATTGAGGTCGAGCTGACCGTTTTCAATCACGAGCACGGCGGGGCCGCCATTAGTGTTGATGACCGTGTCTGCGGTGAGCAACTGGTCCCCGCAGAGGAAATTGTTGGAAATGGAAGTGGTGCTCCCGCTCAAATTCAGCGAGCCGGAGAGCTGGTTGTGAGAATCTACCGAGTAACTGTTCCCATGGCTGGTTTCTTGGTATGAGTTTGCAGCCGTACAGGGGCTGGAGCTGTAACGTGGAATGTTCACAGCCAGAGAAGCGTATGGGTCTGTAACTACCGGAACGTTCGATACCGGTGTGACTCCACAGTTGCCGCTGGTCCCGTGGGCAAATCCAAACCCCGCACCCAGGTTAGAGCCGTTGCACTGAGCGGCCGTGTTCGACATCACATTGCAGCCGTTCATGTTCGCGACGGGCGATCCATTGGTGCGGATGCCTTGGGCGGCGCCACTCCCAGCCAGCGCCAACATGCAGAGATTTTGAGGTTGCGTGGCTGGCGTTGCCACCGCGACAGAGCTTAATCGCTTTTGTAGCGCGCCATTCAAAGTGGTGTCGCCCCGGAACCCGACGACTTGAGACAGGAGCAGCGGCACAAAACCTGTAATCGATACGCTGTAGCAAGTGTTGGTGCCATTCGGGCAGGCCGCAGTGTTCGAAACCGCTATGCTGATGTTGTTAGTGCCATCAACAAAACCGTACTGAGCCGCCACTGCCTTGGCTTCGATATTATAGTTAGAACCAGCATTGGTCGCGGCAGCTATGGCGGCCGTATCCGCAGCGTTCTGCATGCCTCGAGTGGTCAGATACCAATTTGAGACCTCGAATCCGACCGCCAGCGCCCCTACCAGCGGGATTATGAGCACGCCCATGATCACGCTGACCGCGCCCCGCTCATCCGAGCGTAATCGGCCTACCAGCGCCAAAATTGACGAAGTGATTGCAAAAGATCTCATTCGAGCTTCCTGCGATAGCAACATGGCGGGTTCCAAGCTCGCATGAGTTATTTAAGAATAGCTGATGAGGATCATTAAAAAGCGGCCTAGACTCCCAATGAATCGAGGGTTTCTCGCCGAGTGGAGATCGTCGGTATCGTTTTATGCCGCGGAATTTTGGGCCGTCTTGTAAGCTAGGTGCCTGCTGGTGAGCACACCCGCTAACGTCCCAGCCACACGAAAAAGCCGCCGCTGGGTTGAGTCAGCGGCGGCCTTTCCCGGTTTCACACGGAATCAGTACAATCCGCGCGGTCAACCGTTTTCTATTTTAGTGACGAGTTGATGGAGGTGAACTTCGAATTCAGGTTAGTACCAAGGCCGTTGACCGCGACAATAATCGCGATCGATATACCAGCGGCGATCAATCCATATTCGATAGCGGTCGCGCCGGTCTCATCTTTGAAAAAGCGCCTGACGAGATCCATTTCCTGCTCCCAAGGTTCAAAGGGACAAGCAGGTTACGGCTATACGAATTTCGGGGGCGTTAACTTAATGCATCGAATGCTACGGATAACCCGGAGGCAAAACTGCCGGAGTGCATTACTGGGGCGACCTGCGCCGCATTAGTCTCTGATATAATGATCCAGGCTTGAAAGCGCGGCTGCAATTTCAGACAGATCGACTGCTGCTGGCGGGTTGGTAGATACGGCTGTCGCGTGGCGAGCTTGCTGTTTATGCCGCCCAGCGGAGATGGCGCGCTACCAGATCGACGGCCGGTAAATCATCAGCCAGAAAATGATCATGACCGCGCCGAAAGCGGGGAAGCCGAAGGCAAACCAAACGCGAAACAAGGTGTGGTATCGCGCTGGAAGCGGCTTTCCTTCGACCGCCGCAGCAGCCGCGAGGTCCCGCATCTGCATTTGCATCCACACCACCGGAAGCCAAAAGGCTCCGGTTACGATGTAAAGGACGATCGAGAGCACGATCCAACTCTCGTGCAGCGAATATCCGGCATCGTATGCAAGCGCAATCCCGGTCAGCGGCTGAGCTATCACCGCGGTCGCGGTAAACAGAATGTCGGCGAGCACGACAATGCGCGCGACCGCCGCCACAATCACCGCTTCGCCGGTCAGATGCGCGCGTAACATGAAGAACGCGATTCCGGCGCCGGTGCCGAGCAACACCGCCGCGCCGATGACGTGCAGATATTTCAACGCGAAGTAAAGCATCATCGTTCTTCCAGGATGGCCAGCGCGAGCAGGTGCAACACGAAAATGGGCAGGATCTTGATAAGAGGACCAAGCGGCTCAAGCCAAAGGTCAGGACGGAGGATCGTGGCGGTGGCGGCGTAGAACAGCGACAGCGCAAGCGCGCCGTAAAGTCCGCCTACCGTTAGGCGTCGCCAAGCAATGCAGGCTCCAATTCCGATATCCGCGAGCGCTCCGATCACCACGGCGGGTCCAGACAGCAGCCCGGCACCCGTGCTGCGCATGAGATCCAGTCCGCTCGGGTATCCCATCGTCAGCGAAATCACACCGGTGGCGACCCAGAATGCCGGCAACACCACGAACACAACGGGCTTCAGCAAATACAGCCGCGCGAACCATTTCTCCTGAATTGTCGCCGCTTCAGCCGCCAGCACCCGCGCCAGTGATTGTGGTCGGATGCCGGTCAGAGAAGTCCACTGCGCCGGATCGCCAACCGCTCCCCTTGCGATTTCGCGAGCGGCGTTGGTTCGCATCGGCGGACGCCAGCCGAGCGCACCGGCAAAATCGCCGAGCCCGTACAGGATGCGGGAGAGCCAATGCGGAATCGCAAGTGTGCGCGCCGGAGGCCAGCCATACCAGTTGCGATATTGGGCGACGACCTCCGCCAACTGCAATTTGTCGGGTCCCACGAGTTCAAGCTCCAGGCGCGAGGGAGCATGCGGGTTGAGAAAAAATGAAATGGTGGTGAGCAGATCCGCGAGCTGAACAGGCTGGATCGGTTGTGTGTCAGGCATCAGCGGCAGCACGGGCAAGCTGGCAAGCCCGCGGATCAGCGCGCTTGCGCCGAACACGGGGCGGCCAAGAACGACCGACGGCCTCAAGATCACCCAGTCGAGGTTCCGTGCCATCAGCTGCCGGTCGCCCGCGTATTTTGTGGCTGAGAAACGCGAAGGCTGCGCCCGATCAACCCCGATGGCCGACAAATGTAGGACACGTCGGAGCCCGATCTGTTCGCAGGCGGCAAACAAGGCGGCCACCCCGCTCGAGTGGACAGCCTCGGTATTCTCGCTCGCGCTGTCCTGGAGCACTCCGGCGCAGTTAACGACTGCATCGATGCCGTCCAGATGGACCAGCCAGCTTTCAGGCCGAACGGCTAATGAAATGTCGAAAGCGACCCGGCGATGTACGTTGTCTTGTTTGCTAGCCCGACGAGCTATTCCAACGATTTGGTGCCCTTCCTGCGCCAGGCGAGCCGCCAGCGAGGATCCGATCATGCCGGTCACTCCCGTTATCAGAACTCTCATTGTCCCCTCGCGACTGAGCCAGGACGTAATGGAATAATGTGTGTTTGACAGCCATCTCCGAAGGCGCGCGTTCGGTTTTATATCTGGGAGCGTGATTTGAAAGTCGATCCGGTCTACCCGCCGCTGGATGTCCTCAAGCCTGTTACCGAATCTGTTTGGGTCGTGGATAGCGGACCCATAACAGTGATGGGCGTAATTCCGCTTCCTGTCCGAATGACGATTCTCCGTCTCCAGGACGGATCGTTGATCCTGCATTCGCCGACACGGTTTAATAGTGCGCTTCACCGATCGATCGAAAACATCGGAGCCATCAAATATCTTGTTGCCCCAAACACCGCGCACTGGATGTTCGTGAAACGGTGGCAAGAGCATTGCCCTGCGGTCCAGACGTGGGCGGCGCCAGGTGTCGCGAAGCGCGCGCCCGTGAGGCGCGCCGGGGTCCGGTTGGATCATGAACTATGTTCCGATGTGCCGGTCCCTTGGTCAGCGGAAATCGACCAGGTCCTGATCGAGGGTGTTGGCTTCGCCGAGGTCGCGTTCCTCCACAAGCCTTCCAAATCGATTGTCCTCACGGACTTGGCCCAAAACCTCGAGGTGGGAAAGCTTCCTGCGCTGCTTAGGCCGGCTGCTCGCATGATCGGCGTCGTGGAGCCAAATGCGAGAGCACCGATTTATCTTCGTGCGATCATTAGAATGAAACGCAAACAAGCTTCAGCGGCCGCCAGGCAGCTGGTCAGCTTTCAGCCTGACTTCGTGATTTTTAGTCACGGCCAGTGGTACAGTGAGCGTGCAACTGAACGGCTGACACAATCGCTTCGCTGGTTGCTCGATTAACGAGCGACCACTCAGATGCGCAGCCATCCATATTCGGCACGCGCGGCCGATCCCGCTTGCCGCCTTTGCGCGCGCGAACAGCTGTTCCGTCCCAAAAAACAATTCAACGTGCGCCGGGCTCGAGCCTGTTCGATTATGATCGAAACAGAATCGGGCTCACATCTAGCTTCTTCTTTGACGCGTTTTCTTCAGGCGGACCGGCGTCCACTTCGCTCGAAAAAGCTCTGAACGCCTTCACATCTTATTGTTCGACGCGAACCTTCCCGGGCCGCATTTCTTTTGGAACGTGAGCTGAAGCACTTTCCATTGCGGAGTTCCGCGTTCGAAGGAAATTGGGCATGCGAGCACATCGAACCATAGGTTTTGCAATTTCGATCTGTGGCGGCATCGCCGCTCAGAATGCGGCATACTCGGAAGAGTATCGCGGAAATTGGGAACAACAAATGGCGTGCACATCCGATGTGTGGCGACTATGCGGCGCACACGTGCCCGATGTAGACCGCATCGTGGCATGCCTGCGCCGAAACACACCCCAACTCAGCGCGCCCTGCCGCGCGGTGTTCAGACAGGGCGCCAATCGCGGTGACGACCAGCCGCGCTACGATCAGGAGTATCGGCGCGATCGCGATTATGGATCAAGGCGCGATCGCGATTATCGCCCCAGGCCTTACGAAGATGACGAATAACGGCCAACCGACGGGAACGTCTGCTTCATGGCAGGGCGAATACGGCCGGCTGACGCATCGTCGAGTCACTTTACCGCCAGATATTCGCGGAGAGACGCTTTGGGGAGTTTGCTCGGTTCGAGCGCAACGTATTGCCCGAACACGCGCGAGAGTTTCCTCGCCGCCCGTCTTTTGAGCGCCAACGCTGAACGAAATTTTTATTCTGAAGACAGGTGGACGAACTGGCGCCCGCCATTCATCGCTTTGAGGCTGTTGACGTACTCCTCAGGACGTTGCCAGCGGTGAGGAACTTTCAACCCCATGAAACTTGCGACGTCGCCGATAAACGCTGTGCAATTGGATATTTCCGCGTTCCATACCGGTGGGCTCGCCTGCAATTTCTTGATGTACGCGAAAACTCTCCTTGCGTCCGGCTCATTCAAGTAAACCCGATAGCTCG
>DATAIA010000394.1:0-3291 GCA_036262895.1 Xanthobacteraceae bacterium | reverse complement strand
GAGACAAACATTATGCAAACAAAAAGGGGCAGTCGGAAGACCGCCCCCTCAATTCACAAATCGATTGATTATTCGTTCATGGATTTACGGTTGTTCTGGTTGCCGCCGGGTTGCGTTGTGACAGTAATTGGGTTCTGCAAGCTGAAGCTCAACAGAGCCTCGCTGCCGAGATGGATCTGCTGACCCTTGCCGACTGTCGCAACACCGGTACCGGCTCCCGCGCCCGCGATCGTTCCGATCGCCGCGCCTTTGCCGCCACCGGCGATGCCACCGATGATGGCACCCAGCGCAGCGCCACCGCCGACCTTGCCGGCCGTGCTCTTGCCGCGGCCCTTGGTCTCGCGGGTCCACTGGTTGGTGGTCAGGTTATAAGTCTTGCCGTTGAAGCTCACGCTGGTGAGTTCCAAAGCCATGGATGCTGCGCCGGCGTAACGGCCGGCGCTCTTCACGTCGACCACGCGTCCCTGCACATCCGCATCCTGCGGAACGACCACTTCGTCTTCGATCACGACAGGGGCGTTCAGCGTAGCGCGGAAAGAATCACCAACCTGGTTCTTCTCCGAGTCGAGTGTGTCGATGAGACGGATGGAGAGTTGTGTTCCAGCCGGGACCGCGACCTTCTTCGGCTGCGGTGGCGGAGGAGGCGGCGGAGTCGCTACAGCGGTGTTCGCTGAGGGCGATGTCGCCGGAGTGCTCGCCATGCTGTTGGATGAACCAGCGTTGGAGTTGCTGCTCTCGCGCCGTGCGCTGGGACGATGCTCGCGCATGGCGGGCTTGCTTGCGGGCCGAGTCTCGGTGGCAGGCTGAGTCTCTTCCTGTACGGCCGGAGCAGGCTGCGTCTGGGCCGACTGAGTCGTCAGATTATTGACGACGGTCTTTACGCCTTCGATCCCGGCGGCATCCTGTGCGGCTGCGGTGCGTTCGGCTTCCGAGTTCACATTACCGGAGAGCGTAACGACGCCGTTGGCGGACTGTACGCTGATCTGCCGGCTCTGAACGTTCGGGTCCGAAAAGATCTTCGATTGCACGTCGCTTGCGACCTGTGCGTCGCCGCGGGTGCCGGCTGACTTATTGCAGGCTGTGCCCATGAGCACCAGCCCAGCGATCACGACAAGGTACAGCAGTGCCTTCGCCTTCATACCTTTATAAACTCCTCTGGGAATCGGTTAGTTACTGAGATGCAGAGTTGCTGCTCCTGACTGCCTGTAGACAAAATTTCTCCGCGCCAGCATAGCCGACTGCACCTCGAATAGCGAGTGTCCTACCGGATTCAAACCCTCTACGGTCTGAATTGTTGTGGAAATCACCCGGTCAGAGTTGACGAATTTACCGAACTTTACGGTCTTTTGACATCCAGGTGAAACATTAGTCCGTAACAAATCGTAACCTTCACGTTCGGTGTCATTTCCTTTCCCGGCGAGTCTATTTGTGTTACAAACGCCGCTTCTAAGGGAAGTAAGGTCCTGATAATGCCATTTAAGATCGAGCGTTCCGAATTCGACCCCGAGGATGGATTCCTCTACTACGTTTCTTTCAAGCCCCATCTCCAGCTATCTACGGACGAGATCAAAACCCGTATGCCCGTGGAAGCAGCCATTTCTGTTTCAGAAACCGGCGAGCTTGCAGATTTGGCGTTCGAACTCCCGAAGCCTTGTCGCAACGAGATGGCGCTTCAGTTCATCCGCAACGACAGCATGGCCGATTACATTGAACCTCGAATCCTGATCGCGGTGCCAGGGTTCAGTGGCGATGCCGTACTCAATGCTCCTGCGAAGTTGGACCTCGATTTGGCGGGGAGGATCGTCGGGATGGAGATCAAGTGGCAGCCGGGCGAGGGCGGCAACGCCTAGCCAGAACTAAGAATTCTGTGCGTCGGCCTGAATGCGTGCGCGCTGCACGTCAGCAACATCACCCATCACGATCACAACGGTTCCTGATGTAATGATCATGCCCTCCGAGGGGTTGAAGACGAATTTCGACCCAACTTCCTGCTTCTTTACCGCCAGGGGCAACAAGTTGTAGGACGTGCGTAGGCCGACTTTTTCCAGGGTGCTGCCGATCCAGCCTGAGTGGTCCTTCACGGCGATTTCCTCGATCCTCAACGTGCGCGGCTGTTCGCGAAGCATCATGTCCAGGAAACTCACGACGTGTGGGCGTAAGGCTTCGGAGGCCAAGCGCATGCCGCCGATGTGGGTGGGAGAGACGGTCGAATTGGCTCCAGCGCGACTGATTCTTTCGGCAAACTTCACGTCCGCGCAGCGCGCCACGATTCGCAACTGTGGGTTCTTTTGGCGCGCCATGACCGTGATGACGAGATTGTCCTTGTCGCTGTTCAGCCCGGCGATGAGACCAGCGGCACGTTCGATCCCCGCCTGGTCCAATACGGATTCGTCGGTGGCGTCACCCTGGATGTAGAGCACGTTCTGGAAGAGTTTTGACTCGTGCTCCACCAGTCGCTGCACCGAGTCCTGATTCATCTCGATGACGACGTAGGGAGTGCCGGTCTTCTGCAATTCCTGGGCAGCGTAGCGTCCTGTGTCGCCTGCGCCGCAGACAATGTAATGTTGACGGAGTTCGCCAATCTTCTTCTGCATCTTTCGTCTCCAGAACAGATGCTTGATCTGGCCCTCGACCAGGAACGCTGTAACAGCCGAGAAGGCGTACAGCATCACGGTCGCGCCCACGAGCACGACAAAAATATTGAAAATGCGCAGCGCCGGATTGTGAGCCGTTTCAACGACCTCGCTGTAGCCGATGCCAGCGAGGGTGATGACCGCCATGTACAGCGCCTGCAGGAACGAGACGCCAGGGCCGCCCAGCAGGAGGTATCCGGCGACGCTGATCACCAGAATCGACACTACCGCGAGCACCGCTATCAACAGCCTGCGTCGTATGTTCCGCATAATGGCTTGGTCAAGGGGAAGGGCGGATTGTAGCAAAGGCAGCAGGTAGGTTCACCAAAGATCATTCGCTACCACCCGCCGCCGATACGCGCTACGATTCCGAGGTGCAAGAAAACGAGTACACAGCGCATCCAGTCCAGCCCGATGTAAGTGCCTTCGTCCTGGCCGGAGGCAAGAGCGAGCGCATGGGAAACGACAAGGCCCTGCTTCGTTTACTCTCCGGTACCACCTTGCTCGAACACGCTTTGGCCGTTGCGAGTGCGGTGGCCGGGGAGGTTGGGATCGTTGGCCCGAAACAGCGCTACGGCACGTACGCCTGGGCGGGGGAAATCGTCGAAGACATCTTTCCTGATCGAGGTCCGCTCGGCGGGATTCATGCGGCACTCTC
>DATAIA010000393.1:0-2048 GCA_036262895.1 Xanthobacteraceae bacterium | reverse complement strand
CTTCCTCAGCGACAGTCCGAGCACCTCGCGAAAGCGTGGTCAAAACTCTCGCTAAACATGCTTCGGCCATTCCCTGTTAGATGGATTTCATTAGCCTGTTCGGGGAATTCCCTGTTTTGGTCTCCAGGGAATTCACAGGCAATCCATTGAATTTCCCTGTATTTTCCCGCGAAACAGGGAAAGACAAGGCGGAGACAGGTTCGCCGATGACTGTCTCCACCGCCAGCTATCGTCTACCGGCCGCACACGTTGGCGTTGTTATTCCATTGCAGACCCGCTTTCTTGCAGTCCGCGCGGGTTAAAGGCTGCGCTGCAATCGCGTGAAATTTGCTCGGCTTGGCCACCGATTTAGCAGTTGCCTGTTTGCCGCCGCATACATTGGCATTGTTGTTCCATTGCAGACCGGCCTTCCTGCAGTCCGCGCGGGTTAACGGCTGCGGTGCGTTCCCGTAAGCTTTACTAGGCTTAGCCTCGGGTTTGGCGATTGCCTGTTTAAAGCTCGACCCTCCACTTTGCGGTTTTATGGCGTCTATCTGGCTTTGGAGATCGTTATTGTTCGATTGCAAGCATTTTAGTCGCTCTTCTAATTGGCTCATTTTTGGAAACTTCGCATTGCAGTCTTCAAGTGCCAATGCCGAGGTGCTGAAGGAAAGGAAACAGAGGAATGCTACCCATCTCATTTGAACACCCCTAAGTTATATCCGCGACAGCTATGTTTAGCACGCAAGGGGATATTTGGCATTGAAGATTCTGTTGAAGCTCTGCCATGGTCTGAACATATCGCGACCAGCTTCGTGTGATATTGCGGAGCTGATCTCATCCACAAAAACGGGCAGACAACCATGTGCGGGATAGCGGGCGCGATAGATCTAACGGGCAACCGTGAGCCCGATAACCTCGTGGTGCGCCACATGGCGTCGGCCCTGCGTCATCGCGGCCCTGACGATGATGGGTTCATGTTCGCGCCCGGCTTCGGCATGGGCAATCGGCGGTTGGCAATCGTCGGCGTGACCAACGGTCGTCAGCCGATCTTCAATGAGACAGGCACGGTCGGTGTGATCGGCAATGGTGAATTCTTCGACTATCCCGAACTAAAGGCACGTCTCGAGGCTAAAGGCCATGTGTTCCGCACGTGCTCTGACACCGAGATCATCATCCATCTCTATGAGGAGCACGGCGAGGATCTGTTTCATCATCTGAAGGGCCAGTTTGCCTTCGTGCTGGTTGATATCCAGCAACGCAAGGTGCTGCTCGCGCGCGACCGCGTCGGCATATGCCCCTTGCATTGGTCGAGGCAGGGCGACTGGCTTTATTTCGGATCGGAAATCAAGGCGCTGCTTGCTTCACACGCCGTGGCCCCTGCTCTCGATCCGCGAGGCCTCGATCATATCTTCACCTTCTTCGCCATGGGGCACGCGCCGGACGATGTTCGCAGGCATCCAATCGGTCGCGCCTGGTCATTACTTGCGCATCACCTTCCGCAGTGATGGCGCGCCCGCGTCGATCGACGAGCGCTGTTATTGGGATCTCGATTTTCCGGATTGGGGCCAGGAGCACGATTCCGACGCTGCGACACTTATCGAGGAGTTCGAGGCGACCTTTCGTCGTGCCGTCGAGATCAGGCTGCGCGCCGATGTGCCGGTGGTGAGCTATCTCAGCGGCGGGGTGGATTCTGCCTACATCCTCGCCATGGCATCCTCCATCCGAGGAGCACCGGTTCCGAGCTTCACCGTCAGCGCGCCGCAATCGGTCTTTGATGAGACCCAAGGAGCCGCGGCGACAGCTCATCAGATCGGCAGTAGTCAAACCATCCTCGACGCAAGCGCCGGGGTGATCGCCGCAAATTATGCGAAATTGATCGAGGCCGCCGAGAGCCCCGTGCTCGACACCTCTTGTGCCGCGCTCCTTTCGCTGTCGCGCGAGGTTCATAAGCAGGGCAACAAGGTCGTGATCACCGGCGAAGGAGCCGATGAGGCTTTCGCCGGCTATCTCTGGTTCAAGTGGCGAGAGCTTGGCCGGATGTTCGACGCGGGATCCTTCCATCTGAG
>DATAIA010000392.1:0-5088 GCA_036262895.1 Xanthobacteraceae bacterium | reverse complement strand
GCCGATCTTGCTGGGGAGCAAGAAGCAGTGCCTGTCGGTGATTTTTTACGTACGCCTGCGCGGCTCTGAGCGAAAAATGGCTCGCGTTGTGCTCGGCGAGGCTCAGCAAGATTTTGAGCTCATCCGGGAAGTCGGACACTCTGCCACCTCTTACGATCTGCTTGAGGCTGGCGGCGCGCTTGCCAAAGTCGGCATCATTCACATCAGTGAATCCTACGGCGTAATCCCCGTAGATTGCAACCAGATCTCCAAAGGAGAATTGCACAACCTCATTTTTGTGATTTGTAACTTCCTTACCATCAACAACGGCGCTGATCGAAACGCCACGGTCGACGTCACTGGCCAAGTGGGGTTGACTGAGGAGCTTGGCCGACGTTCCCGGAGCATCCGTGTCGAGGGCTGCGATCGCAAATAGGAACGCTGCGTCCCCCACCTCGCTGTGCTCGTAGGAATCCCACGCGTGGGCCGATCCCATGCTGGCAGCCGTCATAAGCATCAACACCATGGATCGCGTGCTCATTTCGGTGTTCCTACGAAGCTCTTGACCTGATGGCCGGCTGGAGCGATTGCGCATCCCTGCGGACACCTCGTCCGACGATTGAACAGCAACGGCTACCTGCGTGTACAGGAAAAATTTAGCCGAGTTGATGACCCGACGGAATCGGCACTTCATGAGTCAGCTGGTTGCGGAAAGCGAGGGCCGGGCTTGCAAGGCGACCGTTTCTCACAAAAGGCAGGAGGCGTCGAGCGCCATCATGTACGGATTTGGGCTACGCTACTCTTTGCAGGTCGCGTGGGTTGCTATCCGGAATTGGCCCGTTGCCGACCTGCGGACGAGCGGGCAGATCCGGTCTACGGAGTTGGCGTAGACCTGGAGACCTAACGCTCGCACTATCGGGATGAACTTGATCTCGGCGAGACCAAGGCTGCCCAAGTAGCGGGCTATCAATTCTGCGAAGTCTGGGAATGTAACGGCGCAGAGTGTGGACCGCCCAAATGGTGTCGTGCGAAGACGGTCTTCAGCTCGGTCATATTGTACAAGCCCCTTTATGGCCCTTTATGGCTCGACTTTGATCCGGGGCGGAAGGTAGCGGCCGAAGGTGGGCTCTACTGCGAAGCAGAGTGCTGCTCGCGCCATTGAAATGTCGGCAACGCGATTGACAAGCACTCCGATCAAAATGCGTCGGAAGACGAGCGCAGCACTCGCAAGCGGAAGCTGATCCAGGGCCCGAGCGCATTTCGCGCTGCACGCAAGGATCAGCCAGGCAAGTGGGCGGCAAGAAATAGCGGTGATCTTTTTGAGCCTCCCTAGTTTGAAAGTAGGAGACCGCGTACGATTGAATGAGCGAGGTAGGTTGAGCTCACCTCGAGTGAAGGGTCACGTCGGCACGGTTATCAATGGAAAAAGCCGCTATGCCGTCGAAGTGCTGTTCGTTGGCACAAATATCCAACCCGGATTCATCGCTTATACATCGAGGCTGTTGATCCCCTAGATTTAAACTGATGGGCGTTCACGCCGGATAGTCGAACCGCAACCGAAAGCAAAAGTAGATGATCAAGCCGAAGCGGTCAGCCGAGCAACAAGTTGCCAACGAGCTCGAACGGCGGGCTAGCAAGCCGATTTCGTCAAGACGGTCGATTTCGGACAGCCAGGCCGAGCCGGAATTCCATACAAACCTCAAACGCTTGAGAGCAGAAAGACAGGCGCGCGATGCGGTCGAGCTCGGGTTAAAGGCGAAGAAGTGAGCGGCATCAGGAAAAAGCACCGATTTCGGCCTTTCTAACGCTGAGCGCAAAACCCTCCGCGCGACGGAGGCCCAAGAGGCGATGTCGGACCACGATTATGCACAAAAAGCCTTCAACGAAAACAGAGAACGGTTGAGAAAAGCGCGGATTGGAGCGCGAAACCGCCGCTGGACCGATGCTCTATCCCGCCCCAGAACTCCCGGACGATACCCTCGTTGAAAAATCCACTTCTCTACGCGAATTCGTAACGCTCTAACTGCGGGGGGCCTTAAGTCGTCGGGTGAAATTCGCGAAGCTTCCGACGCTACGCTGTTGAATTTACAGGATCTCGGCGCCGGTTCGGTGCGCCATCTCCGCGAAAGACTCGGGCTCAAGGCGAAAGCGAAGTGAACGACTGGAAATGGGCCCGAGATCCTAAGGTCCTCCTTTGGATTATTGTCGGCCTGGTTTCTTGATCTGGGTCGTTTGCAAAGGCCGTAGGCGAGGCCATTTTGCTGTGCGAAGCAGGTGCATGACGCCGGGGCACTAGCAAGGCTACGGCCGTACCCTAGGCAATCCACGCAATCTGGGGCGCAATAAAAAAGCTCCCGCGTTACCGAGGGCTTTGGAGTGACCGATTGTTGAACCTAGTCGTCCCCGTCCAGAACTTCGCGGGCCTTGTCTTTTATGCCGCCGACCGCATTCTGAGCCTTACCTTTGACTTGGTCGGCTTGACCTTCGGCTTCGGTATTTGCATCGCCGGTCAACTTGCCAACGCCTTCTTTGACCTTGCCCTTGATGTTGGTGGCGGCGCCTTCAACGCGATCTTTCCATTTCCACTCTCCTCGTTTCGTCGCCGGACTAACCCCGCACAGGTGCTGGTGGTTCAATGGAACCCCGTGTCGCCTTTCACGTTTCCGAGAATGGCTAAGCAGATCGTCACAGTTGAGGTCCTTGAAGAGGGACACGAGCGGTTCCTTCGGAAGACCTACGCAGACGGCAGTGAGGAGCGGAAGCCGATCGTGAAAGAACCCAGGAAGAGGCGCCCTCGACGAATCGATTGGAGCCGCAAGCTGAGCACGGGCCTGAAGCGCGGCTTTTGAGCAACCTGTTACGTCAAGGTTCTCGATCGTGGTTACCGGAGACCAGACCTAACGTGTCGTGCCATTGCAGCACCAATGGAGCACATCCCGTCAAAAAACCTCCAAGCCGGAGGCCAAAAAGATACCTGCTGCCGTGGGGAATGGGGCGTCACCAACTTCAGTGCATCCGGCGCCCTCACCCCCCGACCCGAACTCCTTCGTCGACCAAACTCTCACGGGGCGGTCAGTGATTGCGCAATGATAAAATAAGACGAGAATAGGCCGCTGAGTACAGGGGCACAAACTCAGCGGCCTTTCTGGAAGGAGCCTCGTTTAGCAAGCGGGGGGACTTGCAACCGAGACCATCATGTGAGGATGGACCAGATCCTCGCCCCCTCAACACCGATTTTGTTTTCACGTTCCAAAACTTCGACCCGCGCCGGCAGATTAACTTTCTGAAAGCACATTGCTCAGAAAGGGGGCGCGCCCATATCGATGTCAGGGCCGGTGTTATCCTCCAAAGTGCAGTACCGGCTCCGGCGCCGTATCCGTAGTTGCCCCCTCGAATGCGGCGCTCGGCACTTGGAACAATTCGCTTCTGCGTGATTGATATTGCTATGCGTGAACAGGACAAATGTCGCCAGTGCGGAGCCGTGTATTATCGCGCTCCCTTGATTACGCCCTTCAACAGCATCGCCTGTGTGGTGTGCGGGACGACGTTAGCGCGCTCGGATAGTTTCCCGGGCAATAGCGTGGTGGTCGGTGCTGCTCTTGCCACAGTTCCAGGTGCCGGAACCTTCGATTCCTCCGTGCGTTCCCCTGGAACAGACGTGAAGGAGGCCTAAGAAATGGCAAAGAAGCAATCCGCTCGCGGCCGCAAACAGGATCGCGCCCGTGTTTGCGGGCGATTGATCGATCTTGCGGCCGCATCGTAAAGGTACTTGCCAGAACGACCGATCCCGGTCCGAGGCCCTAGGTCCCGATCGCTGTATTTAGTACTCGTTCCTAGAGCACGATGTTCGAATGGCGCTATCTCCCATAGCGCTGCAATTCCCGAGGCTAATTCGGACTAGTCAGACCAGTCTCAGGTTAGACGCTAGTGGAGCTAGGTCGGTATGTTTAGCCTTTCTTGCCGCTCGCCTTATCCTGCTTGTACGCAGAGCCGGCGCCTTTCGGCTTTTCAGATTTCGGCTTTTTGGACTGCTTTGATGGTTTGTCTTTACCCTTGCCCATTGTCGGCTCCTGTTGACCTGCGGTGGTGGAGACCATGCTACGCTGAACTGCCGCATTGTCAAAGCTCCGACCAGGATCGCCAGTCATTGCCGGTGATCGATACGAGTCCCGAGTGGCACGCCGTCGGGCAGCAAGGTGCTTTGGTTGCTTCGTGACGTGTGGCGGAGGAACGCTGCGGAAACAGCCGCATTATAACTGCGAGTTTTTTCACAACGCGAGGTTCAGTGAACCGTCATAAATTGATCGCGCTCGCCACGTTAGCGTTCCTGATTTCCGGGGCCGCTCATGCGCAGCAGGGTGGAACTGAGCAGGAGCGGCGCGCCTGTGCCGGCAGCGTACAACGATACTGCCGCACTACCATCCCCCAGGGTGACTTCGCGGTGCTAGGCTGCTTGCAGCAAAATCGTGGGAAGCTTACGACAGCGTGTCGAAAGGTGCTTGCCGACCACGGACAGTGACCAAGGCCCGGCCCGCCTATCCGTAGCTGGGTTAGCGGCCCGAGGCGGATAATTGTTCCCTCGTACCCCCGCCATAGCTGGACCTATGAATAGGCCGGATCAATCTGTAAACCTCGGGCTGCACCCGTATTGATCACGAGATGAGCGCGCCGTCGTCCGTTGAATCTCTAAGATTTTCACCGACGGTTCACCTGCGGAGTTACGCAGCACCGTGTCCAATATGCGCAGAGGTATGCTTGAGCGTGTAACCCTGTGAAGGCTTTTTCATCAATAGGCGACCCGCGTATGATTGAATGAGCGAGGTAGGATGCGTGCTCCTCGAGTGAAGGGTCACGTCGGCACCGTCAAAAAGCCGTTTATGCCGTCGAAGTGCTGTTCGTTGGCAACAAATCTCCAACCCGGATTCATCGCTCATACATCGAGGCTGGCGATCCCTTAGATTTAAACCAGATGGGCGTTCACGCCGGATAGTCGAACTGCAACCGAAAGCAAAAAGTAGATGATCAAGCCGGAGCGGTCAGCCGAGCAACAAGTTGCCGACGAACTCGAACAGTCAGACTAATCGTGAGTTCGCTGAGCTGATCGCGATA
>DATAIA010000391.1:0-3720 GCA_036262895.1 Xanthobacteraceae bacterium | reverse complement strand
TGCGCCCACCAAATTTTTTCAAGCAATTAGCCGACATTCGCGCAGAACAGAAGGTGGTCGCGCGACTTGCGAGGTCGAGCGGTGCGACCAAGTCGTGATGCCCCGTGGATTGATCACGACAATCCCCCACCGATAACGGTCACGAGCCGGTTGTTCGCGCCGTCGTTGCGAGGAGCCGGAGCGACCAAGCAATCCATTCTCATGTTGGTTCGTGGATCGCTTCACTTGCGCTCGCAATGACGGACTCCAAACGTGGCTTGTTGAGAAATCGACTTGAGCAGTAACCCGGATGAGCGAAGGGACATCCGGGAACGACTGTGGACAGAACGCCCTTCGCCTTCTGTTTGCGCTTGCGCCGGCGCTGCTGAGCGTCGGGTGTTTGCGGAAGATAGGCCGCACACGTTAGGCCTCCTCCTCGGCAGTAGTCCTGCCAAAGCCCTACTCGCACCGATCAACGACTTGCCTGGCGTAGTCTTTGCCGTCATCGGGATAGGACAGTGCGATCAGCCGGCTGTTCCAAGAATGCGCATTTTGCATTCGGTTATTAACAAACCCCCGAAAGCGTCCCTATTCGCATTTCGTCGGCGAGGGCGCGCGATCAGCTATCGTTGAAGAAAATTCCCGCACATTACCGCGAGCGAAACGTGATGCAGAAAGCGGTCGCGCCTGAGAATAAAGGGACAGACGTTCAAGTCTCTACTTGACGAGCAAGCATCCAGCGCAACCAACCGCATGTCCGCTCGAGCGAGGGAGAAAGCTATGAAAAGGAAGGTCACGGCCCTGTATGAGGTCCCGCACCTTGTCCAGATCGTCCAAGTCCTGGGGCGGCTTGGACTTTCGATGGCGGGCGCCATGTGCGGCACTTTCGTTGCCGCGCAACTGACCGCAAGCGATGCGGCGGTCTTCGATTCCGCGGGGTTCATCGCGCTGATGGTCTTGGTCGGCGTAGTAGGGTTCTACTTGGGCATAGATATTCCTCGTCTGCGCGGTTCTCCGGCTAAGCACGAGTCAGAGCGACCGAGAATTGATCCGATCGAACTGCTTTCCAGAATAGGCACCTTCCTCGCCGCGATTTCCGCGCTAATCTCGGTTTACGCCTTTGTGTTCGACGAGACCATGCGGCGCAGCTTCGAGTACATGGTCGCATCCTGGTGGATGGTTGGCGTGGTCCTTCAAATTGGCGCTGGTTTGCTCGGGCGCCTTCGTTCAGCTAACGCAAGCGATTCAACGCTCTGGCCTCCAGGCGAGATGCGCGGACTCAGTCGAAGCCCCGTGCGCCAGAGCCCTGGCCAGAAAACATGAAATTTGAGGTATCGCGCCTCGAAGCGATCACCATCCCGGCTCGTAGCTCAGCGCCAGTTCGACCTTGGCTCGCCACCATCGGGGGAATCCAATACGGCGCAGAAGCTCCTTGAAACGAGCGTCGGATCGCAGGGGATCGAATGCGGGTCGTAGCAGAATGGATGGGTTAAATCAGGCTTCTTCCGGGGCGGCCCGATTGCGGATTCTTGCTCCGGCACTCAATCAATCGACTCTGACGGATCATCCGTCACTACAACGTTATCGCAATTGAAGCATTCAAACGTGCGTACGCTTAAGTGCACCTTTGATCGAACGAGCATCGGGGCGTGGCAATTTGGACAAGGATGAAAATCAATTTTGTTGGACGTGAAACAAAAGAGCGGTTCAAGTGCAGACATTTTTTGTCCTTCGACAATTTAGCCGTCGTCATTTTAGATGGTGACGGTCGCCGGAATGCTTCGCTGCAATGGGTTTCACTGGCGCATACGCATATGGACCGGCGGCGCCACCAGCTAGCTCCAGGCCCATTCTGCCAGCAGGAGTTAGCGCGCCTTCATTGAGCACATCGCGATTGGGATACATCGCTTGAAAGGCGGCCGGTTCCGAGAATGCAGCTTGGGCACCGACCGGATTTGCGATCGCCGCCGCCAGAATCGCAGCTACGCTGAGAAGTTTGAAGTTACTCATTGCCGAATCCCTCCATGTTGTTGAGGCGGTGCGCACATGCGCCGGCCTCTGAAGGAAAGATTCGAAACGGTCTTCGATATTCCTGAGCACGCGAAATCGTGACCCTCGTTCAGGCTGACGGTCTTTGTTCAAAAAAAATCAGCACAGTTGGGAATTTTTAGAACCGAGCACGAGTCCCGTTGTCAGGAGCATCATTCCGAAGCTCCGCCATGTTTTGAGCCCGGCGTGCAAGCCGGGCTAATTTTGGGGACGCTTGTGAAAAAGACGATATTGTTTGCAGCGGCGGCTTTCAACGTCGCGACGGTTGCGCATGCCGATGAACTTGCGAACCTTCAGGAGGAATCCAGGCAGCTTCGGGCGCAAAATGAGACGCTGACAAAGCGAATAGCAGATATCGAGAGGCGGCAGCGCAGGCTCGAAGCGCTACCCGCAAAGCCGGCCGCTGTTACGCTGGCCGCAAAGCCGACAGTCTCGGTACCCGCCGACTACGCCTACAAGGCAAAGCCAAAGGCAGTAGACGATAGCCTGACCTGGCACGGGCTTACGGTTTACGGATTGATCGACATGGGCGTGACCTATGAAAACCATGGCGCCCCCTTGAACAGCCTCGCCGGCGCACCAATCAACTATCTGATCTCACCGAACAGCAACGGCAGATATTTTGGCGTCGGCCCTAACGCGCTGAGCTCGTCCTATGTCGGCCTAAAGGGAAACCAGGAGATTGCGGATGGGCTGGCCGCCATCTTCACTCTTCAAAGTCAATTCAATCCAGAGTCAGGATCCCTTTCGAACGGACTTGGCTCTGTTGCGCAAAACAACGGATTGGCGCTTACCCAGCAGAACGCGTTTGGCGATTCCTCCAGAAACGGTCAGATGTTCAACGTGGCAGCGTATGCGGGCCTCAGCTCACCAGCATATGGAACGTTGACCTACGGTCGACAAAGCGCGCTTACGTCGGATGGCGTGGTCGCCTATGATCCCATGAGCAGTTCAAGCGCCTTCTCCGTCATAGGCTTCCAGGGTGCTACAGGCGGTGGAGGAGATACTGAAAATCGAATTTACGACAATTCCTTCAAATATGGCGTGAATGTCGGCCCGTTCCGTGCCGCGGTGGAAACACAGATTCGTTCGGGCTCGGGCGCCTTCGTAGCCCCGGGTAATGCCTTCGAGGGACAAATCGGAGCGGACTATTTGGGCCTTTCGGTCGACGCCATCTTCGCCCACATCGAGGATGCGGTTTCCGCCTCTCCTTTAGGGGTGGGAGTGGTGCCAACCGCGACAAATCCCGGAGCAGGATTTGTCGCCGGAAAAATTTCCGACAACACCAGCTTCATGTTTCTTGCCAAGTACACTACCGGGCCGGTCAAACTTTACGGCGGTTACGAGCATATCGATTTCGCGAACCCGCGCAATCCAATGGCGGTCGGTGGTTTACTTCCGGGCGGCTATACGCTCGGTACTGTCAACAACACCAATTTTACTAGCGACAGGATACTCCAGGTATTTTGGACCGGTGTGAAATACGCGGTCAGGCCCGATCTCGATCTGACCGCCGCCTATTACCACGAAGAGCAGAACAGCTTCCGGACAGGTGCCATCAATGTAGGAGGCACTTGCTCCACCAGCGCCTTTGCCCAGTGCAAAGGACAGCTGGACGCGATTTCTGTCCTCGCTGACTACAGGTTTGCAAAGCGCTTCGATGCTTATGCAGGTGTCATGTGGTCCCAAGTC
>DATAIA010000390.1:0-2349 GCA_036262895.1 Xanthobacteraceae bacterium | reverse complement strand
GCCAATCCGCTCCACGCGCTTACTCGTTTCGTGATCAGCGCTGACTTCGAGCAAGGCTTCCGCTTCCGAGAGAGCCGCACTCATCACCGTGATCTCCGAAGGCTTAGTTCCGTCTCCGACTCCGGTAAGAAAAGCTCCATCCATCTTGGTCAGCACGTGGCGAAGTGCGGGCGCATAGGGACCGAACTTGTGCTTTTCGAACTTGAGTGTACCCAAATCTTGCCCCGCGCTGGCTAAGAAATAGGCGAGTTTTTGTACTTCGATCTGAGTTAATGGATACATCATTTCGCGATAGATCGACAGCAGCTTGACAATCGCTGCGCGACCCGGGGTCATCTTGGGCTTTTTAGCTTCCGGCACGAGTTCTCGGACCCGGACCGTCGGCAGCCGGAGCAAATAACTTTACGTTCACATTTGGCAGATCTTTGAATGAGGCTTCTATCAGCGGCTTAACTTCAGCCCAATCCAATCCTCCGTTTCCGCAACCGAGGGGAGGAATAGCAATGGATCCTATTTTTAGAACCTTGATTTGAGTAATCAGGTCCTCGAGACCGCACTTGATATCGGACAAGCGCGAGGGTTGCCGCCAATGACGTTTAGTTGGAAAATTGATGATGTACTTCGGTTCGACGAGACCGCCATTGTCGAACACAAACATCTTGCAGGGAACGACCTCTTTCCGCTTGCAAGCCGCTTCGTACGCTTTGTAGTTCGCAGGCCACTTGCGTCGAAACTGAAGGGCAATTCCCTTACCCATCACGCCAACTGTGTTCACAGTGTTCACGATCGCATCGACACGCTGTTCGAGCAGGTCACCTTTCGCGATCTCGACGGCCATAATCGCTCCGCTCAATAATACCAGTCCGGTATGATCTTGATGTCCGGGCTCCAGCCGGTGTTTGCCAACGCAACCCCTACGCGCTCAGCCATGCTCCCTGTACGTACCGCGATTTGGCCCAGCACAGCAAGTGGCACTGAATCGCGCACAAGAAACTCAGCCGAGCGAGTTTCCATCCGGAGAGCGTAGCGGGGTTTCGAATAAGGATTATGCCAGTATTTGCAGTACCCTCCCAGATGAGGTTGTTCGAAAAGCAGTTCCCAATCTATTTTATCGAGGTCTCCTTGAGCGCCGAAGAACTACGCGAACGCCTTCACCGCATGATAGTTGGTGAACACGAACGGGAGGCCTGCGGCGACGATTGCCTCTACCGTAGTAGTCAGGTGGACAATATCATCCTGCCTGTAATCGTTACCTTGGACGTTCCCGCTATCGATCGTCTTGAGCATCGGCGACCTCGGTGCAAAATGGAAAGGCACGTAGTCGTGCAAGTTTCCGCCGGGAGCAATTGGAACAACCTTCAGCGACCGATGGCCTTGAACCGCCTGGAAGGCGATGTTGGCAAAGTTGATACCTTGTGCCGCGACTCGATTCTTGGAAAGCAGGCTTGAACTCGCGATCGAGCGCAAGTTGTCGATCGCGGTTATATGGAAGAGCGGGGTTGGCGTCGGTTTCGGCACCTAAAGTCCTTCAATCTTCCGCAATGGAGATCGACAATTTACAGGTCCAAGTGAAGGCCCACGTCTCTAGGTTGAAGTGCTTAATGCTGAGCGCTACACCGCCAACCCGTTCTGCCCCGCCAGTTCCTTCAGCGATACCTGCGGCCGTGCACCGATGTGCTGGATCACCTCGGCGGCGGCTAACGCACCCAGCCGGCCACACATCTCATGGCTCGCATCGCGCACCAGACCAAACAGGAAACCGGCGGCAAAGAGATCGCCCGCGCCGGTCGTATCGACAAGCTTTTGAATCGGGAACGCCGGCACTGACGTGACGCCATCCTTCGCGGCGACCACGCAGCCCTTCTCGCTGCGGGTCACGATCCCGAGTTTGGTGTCGGCGCGGAGTTGCTTCAACGCGCCGTCGAAATCCGAGGTCTGGTACAGCGCGTGCAGTTCGGCCTCGTTGGCGAACACGAGATCCACCGTGCCCTTGCGCATCAGGTCAAGAAACTCGTCACGATACCGATCCACGCAGAAGGAATCCGACAGCGTCAGCGCCACCTGGCGGCCGGCCTTGTGCGCGATGGTGGCGGCCTTGACGAAGGCTTCCTTGGCGTTCTTGGGGTCCCAGAGATAGCCTTCGAGATAGACGATGCGGGCGGCGGCGATCAAGCTATCGTCGATATCCGCTGGCGACAGATCCTGCGCGGCGCCGAGATAGGTGTTCATGGTGCGCTCGCCGTCCGGCGTCACCAGGATGTAGGAGCAGCCGGTGGCCGGGCCGGCTTCCGCCGCCCTGGTCTCGAAGGCCGCGCCGGCCGCGCGGATGTCGTGGGTGTAGAGACCGCC
>DATAIA010000389.1:0-3034 GCA_036262895.1 Xanthobacteraceae bacterium | reverse complement strand
CGCCGTTGCCGTTGCCGTTGCCGATGCCGTTGCCGTTGCCGATGCAGCGTCCCAGTCATATTCAATTACCATTATATTCAGAGAATAGCGATATCTGGATCCAGATGTGCGCCATATATCACGTCTATGCGGCCCAGCGGCGACCGTTCAATCTTCAGCAGCTTCCCTCAAGATCGCGCACATTCGCCATCTGTGGTCACGGTCGTGATCGACAAGTTGTTCGATTAGAAAATATACGTCAACCTCACTCTCATCGTACCGGATTCCAGTCCGCTCAAATGCACTGTCTGTCACTGTCTCCAGGTGATCTGCAAGCCTGAATCTGAGTTCGACGAATTCCCGGATGGCCCGATCTCCATCGCGTTGATCGTACCTTCGCTCGACCGGCCAGCCGCTTACATCCATCGGTTCGAGTCGCGGGCGGGCTCGGTAAGCACGCGCATGATGCGCGGGCCATAAAGATCACTTTCGCAGTCTCTCACATGCCATAAATGTTCAAGAAGCGGCGAATTGTCCTTCGCGGGTGATTTGGAGAGCAGGTTCTGCGGCATGCCCAGGAAGGCTCGCTCAAGGAAGCCAGGCATTTCGCGCAGTTGATTTAAAAGGTAATCTCGTCGGAATCCAGTCATGGTTTTTGAGGCGCCCTTTTAGAACAGTAAGTATCGACAAGTGCGTTGCAAGTTGAGTTGTTAACCCAACAATAGAAGCAGTTTTGGCAAAGTCGTAGCCATCAGGACTAGGACCGCCGTCATCAATAACCATTGCCAACGACGCATCAATCGGCCCGTGGTAATTGTCCATCACCGCGGTCGTAATCGCCAGACCGTAATCCATATTTCACTTGAATTGCAACCGCGGCCTTATCCGTTAACACGGCCGTAAGCAAGCCGTTCAACGCGAGAATCGGAACGCTAAAGCTGGCGAGCTTTGCCCTACAGGGACCGCCCTCGTTACGAAATAAGTCACCAGACGGCCGAAAGGATCATTTCCTCCCGCAGCCAGCCGCAAGATTGTCGTCAACTCAGTGGCCTTTGTCGATTGATCGAAATTGGGCCGACCGCTGTCTGTCGGCGATCGGCCGCACTCGACTTTTAAGCGCCTCACCATTCGAAGAGAAATGAGCGTTGGCGGTGGCCATTCGGAGAGCTAACGGAATCGCCAACCAGAACGCAAGAACGGGCCGCCACGCTCATGCCAGAAATCAAAACTCGCGGCTTTATCGCCCCGATCCTGTTCCTGGCATGGAAAAAGTGGTTCGGTACGTGGATCAGGCGGCTTGTTTTGTTCTCAATGGCATGGCACGTGCGGTCTTCGAGAGCGCCAACAGGACAATAAGCGCAAGTATCCCTACCGCGGGTACCGCCAGCAGGCTGCCTTCGGGGCCAGTTGCCGCGCCGCTCAGCCAACTGGGCCCAGTCGCCCGGCTGGTCAGAAAATGACCGGTGACCATACGCCCGCTGTCCGCTGCGCCGAACAAAAACGACTCGCTCCAGTCCCATGCTGCATGCATGCCTGCGGCCCACCAGAGCGAGCCTGTGCGCCAGATCGCGAAACAGGCAACTAGGCCGAACAACACCACCTGGACGAGACCGAGAATGCTTTCGCCGGGGTTGAATGCGTGGACTAAGCCAAACGCTAATGAAGTCCGGACGGCTGCTGCAACGGGGCCGACGTCCCGAGCCAACCGGAAGAACACGTAGCCTCGGAAGGTCAGCTCTTCGGACCACCCGACCAGTATAAAGACGAGCGCCCACAGCATTCCCGATGCGATCGGGGAGCCGCCGAGGCTTTCCGATCGCGTAACGTTCGCGCCTCCGGTCAGAACCAAAGCGGTCATCGTTGCCGACAGCGCTAATGTGCCTGCCAACAGTCCGAATCCAAAGTGAACGGCGCGGTGTCTTGCACCCAGGCCATAAGCGGTCCAGGACTCATTCTCGAACCCGCTGACGACTTTGGTTGCAACCAGTGCCGCGGCGCAGAGAGTCATTCGCATCAGTATTTCGTGGCCAGGCGTCATTGCATCGCGAATGCGCAACGAGTAATGAAAAAGGTATGCGATACCCGCTATGGTCGCCATCACCACCAGAAAGGTCGCATAGAACATGCGGATGGAGCGCCGGGTGCGTAAGCGCCCAGGAACCGCCAGGCTGGACGCGATGCGATTCCGACAACATTGAAGGGCGTTTCCAATCGGATTGTTCTTCATGTGCGTCTTGTCCTTCAGGGGAGGGATTCCTCGCGTAGATCGTCGTTGGCTTGCTCTGCAGCAGCATTCAATCAGATCGCGAAAGTCTTCTTCAAGAAAACCTTGGAGTGACCGACGGGGAAATCGGCTAATTCACCAAACCGGACATACCCAAGTCGTTCGTAAATGGTCTTGCCTGAAAATCATGCGTGTCAAGCCATGCGCTATGGCATCCACGCGCCAGCGCTTCCGCCTCGGCCAGTTGCATGAGACGTGTGCCTACACCGTTGCCACGCGCCTCCGCGGGGACGACGAGCAGGTCGACATGTAGCCAGCCGTACGCGGTTCCCCCCCACAGTCCGCCGACAATCGTTTCCTCGCCGTCGGTCAGGACGACCGCGAGAGGGCGAAAATTGATCGGACCGGCCTGGCTTTCATTGAATCGCACAAGCGGTCCCGCGATCTGCTGACGAACGCTTGCATCCGCTGCATCCGTTACTTTGTAATGGAATGTCATGGAGGTGCTTTGTCCTCTGAATGATTACCCTTTGGCTCCGGATTCCAAAGCGACGTCGGTGGACATCGCAATTGTCGAAGATCTTCACTATTGCGTCGACGTCGATGCTGGCTGGACTGAGACGGACAGCCGACGTCTCAGGTCGGACCCGTTGCAACCATTCGGTGTCGACTTGTGAATGGCCGAATTTCTAAGCAATGCAGCTATGCGTTTGTTCACCACGGGACGCATTTTCACGTACGAGAGGGAGATTTTGGTCGACTATCCTCGTTGTTCGCCAACCTATTTTCTACGCATTCAATGAACGTGCTCTCCCCGAGCGAGCAATACCT
>DATAIA010000388.1:0-1882 GCA_036262895.1 Xanthobacteraceae bacterium | reverse complement strand
CCGGGGAGTAGGCCAACACGCGGGCTCGCAAAAGTTCGAATCCGGCACGACCATACATCTGCCGTTTGATCATTTTGAGGCGGTTGATCTGGCCCTCCACCTGACCGGTGCTCCACGATGTGTCTACAGCAGCGGCCACGGCCGAAATATCTTTCTGCAGGCCGTAGGCGAAGCGGACGACAGGCCCGAACTCGCTGTGCTTGGCTCCTTCAATCCAACGGCGTAGTTGCTGAGAATCCTCTGCGACCAGGGCGGCACGGAAGCCAAGTGATATTTTGCGCAGATCGGCTACCTCGGGACACTGCGTCTCGATGCGGTTCAAAAGTTGCTGTTGCTCGTCGGTGACCTTATCGGCTGGGCGAGTCACAAGGATGGCAGCATGCTTGGGTGAGATCCGCTGCGGCGCGTCTGGCGATGTGGCCTTCCCCGTTCTTCGCCAGCCAGAGACAAAACGTCTCACCATGTTGTGCTTTCCCGCATAGCCTTTCTGGCGAATCTCTTGATAGAGACGCGATGCATTGTGGCAACCCTCGTTCCAGCGTTGTTGGAGGTAATCGGCAAACTCGCTCACTTTCGGCGGCGGGCGGTGAGGCGGCTCGCGCTCGGGAAACTCTCCGCGCCGTAGCCAGCGCCGAATCGTCTTCCGGCCCATGCCGAGAGCCCGACTAATCGCCGCCTGGCTCTGGCCGGAGTGGAACAGAGCCATGACCTGTTGGTAGCGTTCTAATCGACGTTGGCGGCGGAGTTGAGATTGTGTTACGCGGGGCGGCACTGGGGGCGGAGGTTCTTTGCCGACGTCAGCAACATCCGCTCGGAGTGGCTCCGCCGGAGGCTGTTCGATGGGCGGCAAAATCAATTGCCGGCTGCGCTCTTCCAACACCCGCTCCATCGTCGCCGAGAGGTTCACCAGCAGATGGAAGCGGTCGGCGACCTGCTGCGATTGCGGCGCCCCCAGCGTCGCGCCTTCCGCATAAAGGCCGCAACGATCCCGCGAGATGGTCACAATTTCCAGGTGCTGCTTGAGCCAGGCAGAGAAACTCTCCGCAGCTCGATCCGGGAGCAGATCTACTACCCGGTGTAGGTCAAGGTTCACCAGGATCGTTCCATAATCTTGGCCTTTCCGCCAAGCCCAATCATCCACGCCCAGGTTGTGAATCGGGATGGACGATGCTTCCGTCGGTTTCTCTCGAACGCGGCGCAGGACCGTGTCATCACTGGTGCTTATAGATAGTCGTGCCAGCAGTCGTTGTCCGGGCAAACCGCCGGCGACGTAGCCGATGAGCCGCACGACTTCTGAGGCTCGCTCGGTTTGTCGGCCGTAGACGCGAGCGATCTGGGGCAACCGCTCGCAGAAGATCTTGCGTGGGCACGATGAATTCCGGCAGCGGAAGCGGCCGACGCTAGCCCATAGTTCGACCGCCACACCCTGCCACGGGAAGTCCTGGAGCCGTCGGGAATAGACGCTGTGCCTCGACCATGACACCTCGCCGCAAACGGGACAACTCGGTTCTTGCTCTGCATGTACCCGCAACCGAAAGCGATCCGAATCACGTTCGATACGGTCGAGGATCAGAATGCGGGGATTCGGTAGAAGAGATTGCGAATGGCTGGGGGAAGGTGCCATCGCTCCCCAAGCTTAAAACATTTCATATATAACGTGCTTTAAGCAGAATGCATCAAAATTGAGCAAGAGCCCAATTCAGAGTAGCGAAATCACCCGTCAGCAACGGTGCGCACCGTCGGGCAGAATCAGGCCAGTGGTAGCCCGATCAAGTGGCGGATAGCGTCATTCGCCCCGAGTGGGCCGGATGCTTACTTCGACGAGACGCCTATATTGCGCATGTGGATTGTGTCCGGATTGACACTGGCCGGCGAGGGCATA
>DATAIA010000387.1:0-2368 GCA_036262895.1 Xanthobacteraceae bacterium | reverse complement strand
CGTAATCCCATTGACGCAGGCGGTTCTCATATTGTGAGGCATCGACCGTTCGTACGGTAACATCGATCCCGAGCCGTTCGAGAGAGGGCTTATAGAACAGCACAACACGCTCGAAGGCAGGGTCATCGACCAGGATCTCGACGGTGAGAGGCTCAGCCGTTTTTGCATTGACCAGTTTGCGATCGCGGATTTCAAAACCCGCTTCCTTCAGAAGACGGGTAGCCTCGCGCAAATTGGTCCGTACGGCTTCGCTATTGCCTGCGACCGGACTGCTGTAAGCCGCAGTGAAAACCTCGGACGGAATCTTGTCACGAACCTTTTCCAGGATTTCCAATTCCTGGCCTTGAGGTAAGCCGGAAGATGAGAGTTCCTCCATTCCCTCGAAATAACTGGCGACGCGCCGATACTGACCGAAGAAGAGCTGCTTGTTCATATCCTCAAAATCGAAGACAAAGTTGAACGCGCGCCGCAATCGCGCATCGGCAAACTTGGGCCGGCGAATATTGAACGCGAAGGCCTGCATGCCGCCGGAGCTGCGGACGGGAAACTCTTCCAGCAGTACGCGTTTTTCATTCACAGCAGGAAAATCGTACGCGAGCGCCCAATTCTTTGCGCTGTTTTCAGTGCGCCAATCGACCTGATCGCCCTTGAAAGCCTCAAGCGCGACCGTCGAGTCACGATAATAGTCGAACCGCAACTCCTCGAAGTTATCGCGCCCGATATTGACGTTGAGGTCCTTGCCCCAATAATCCCTCACCCGCTCGTACACGATCGAACGTCCAGGCGTAAAATCCTTGATGCGATAGGCGCCTGAACCAAGCGGCGGCTCAAGCGTCGTTGCAGATACATCACGCTTGTTGCCGGATTTATCCGTGCCCTCCCACCAATGTTTGGGCAGCACGCTGATCTGACCAACGATTTGCGGCAGTTCACGGTTGCCTGGACCGTCAAACGTGAACGTCACTTCGCGGTCGCCGGTTTTTTCGGCCTTGGTGACGTGCCGGTAGTAGGCTGAAAGTTGCGGGCTGTGTTTCTTGAATGTCTCGAAGGAAAAGATCACGTCTTCGGGTGTGATCGGTTTGCCGTCATGCCATTTCGCCCCGGCGCGCAGTCTGTAGGTCACCAAGGAAAAATCGTCGGGATGACTGACTGCTTCCGCAAGCAATCCATATTCGGTTGAGACTTCATCGAGGGCAGACGTCATCAACGTATCAAACAACAGGCCGACATGGCCTTCGATATTGCCCTTCACGCCGCTGACGACGATGTTCAGATTATCGAAGGTGCCGAGCGCGATCTGGCGGGCAGTCCCGGCCTTGGGCGCTTTCGGATTGACGTAGTCGAAACGCTGGAACCCTGCGGGGTATTTCAGGTCACCAAACAGCGAAAGCCCGTGCTTCCAGGTTTTTTCTTTTCCGGCTTTCTCCTGGGCCAACGCGGCTGCGAAAGGCCCGCCGAAAACTGAGGCGAGCTGTGAGGCCGCCGCAAGGCCCGCGGTACGCAGGATGGCTCGACGCGTGGGCTTCATTCTGGGCTCCGGAAATTCATCCCTGTCCCACTATAGATCTCGGCACCATGCCTCAACTAGTCGGTTTTTGCAGGCCTTGCCACCGATCCGGGCCTCGGATTGGCGCGACCAATCGCACCATACAAAACGGCCGGGCAAAAGCCCGGCCGTTTCCCATTCTGTAAGCAATCTTACTTCTTTTGCGCCGCCTTCGGCAGCGGTGCCGGATTATCTGCCAGCGTATTGAGATAGGCGATCACGTCCGCCCGCTCGCTATCGCGCGTTAATCCCGCAAAAGTCATTGCCGTTCCCGGGACAAAGGCTTTGGGATCGGCAAGGAACTTGTTGAGGTCTTCAAAAGACCAGTTCGCGCCCTTGCCCTTCAGCGCAGCTGAATAATTAAAGCCTGCTTCGGAGGCTTTAGATCGGCCGACCACGCCCCACAGGTTGGGACCGACGCGATTGGGGCCGCCCTTGGCAAAGGTGTGGCAGGCTGCGCATTTCTTGGCCGATTGCTCGCCGCGGTCGACTTGAGCGCTCGCCAACAGTGTCTCGATCGGCACGACCGGCGCGGGAGCCTGCGGCTTGGCCGTATCTTTGTGCTCAAGCACCGCGATTTCATAGCCCGGCTTCGCGGGAATGCGCGGCGCGAACAGGGCGCTGGCAGTGATGTTCAAGGCGAGGGTGATCATGCATGTGGCAAGCAGAGCACCCAGAATCTTATTGAGTTCGAACGAGTCCATTGAGGAGGAGCTCCGGATCAAGCGAAATCGGGACAGAATCCTAGCGCGGCCGAGAGATAACCGGTTTGCCTTGGTTATGGCAACCCGTATAAGCACCCCAGCGCCATGAACGCCAGCC
>DATAIA010000386.1:0-3723 GCA_036262895.1 Xanthobacteraceae bacterium | reverse complement strand
AGCTACTCGTAGAAGAACTGAACCATCGTGTAAAAAATACGCTTTCAGTTGTTCAGGCTATCGCGCATCAGACGTTCAGCAAGAATGTTGATCCGAGTGAGGCGCGCCGTGCATTTGAAGGCCGCCTCATTGCACTGGGTCGCGCGCACGACTTACTCACCCAAGCTAACTGGGAGAACGCGTCACTGACGGAGCTTGCCGAGGTCACGCTCGACACAAAGGGCGCAAACCGGGATTCAATTTCGCTCGCTGGGCCGCAAGTATTGCTTTCCCCAAAGCAGGCAGTCTCTGTCGCGATGGCTTTTCACGAGCTCTGTACTAACGCGAGGAAATACGGGGCCCTTTCAACTGGCCAGGGGAGAATCGAAGTTGACTGGAACCGAACGGATGACGTGGATCCTCAACTTCGCATACAATGGCTTGAAAGGGGAGGCCCGCCTGTCTCTGTGCCGGCCCGGCGCGGCTTTGGATCCACTTTGCTTCAGAGGACCCTCGCCAGAGACCTGGACGGCGAAGTAAGGGTAAACTTTGAGCCGCTAGGATTTCAATGTTTCATAGCTTTTCCGATTGATCGGAGCCGAGCAGGAGGCAGCTTTTGATAGCCAGCAGCTAAATGCGACACGTGAAAAGTATTAGGGAAGCTTGTCGCTCCACTAATCCGCCGGTGCCGCCCAAATCGAAAAGGCTGGTGCCGGCTCGAGCGCCAACTCACAGGCTTGCATCACTCGCGCTCCCCGCTCGGCCGAGCTTAGCGCTCCCCAAGTACCTTGCCAGGCCTGCCCTTCAGTTCGGCAATGTCTTCCCACGTTCCTCTTCGCTTGGTCATATGCAAACACAGCCTGGCTTTACTCGGCCGCGGTGGACGCCCAATCACATCGAGTTCTAACCTAGAGGCTTCGATGTATTAAGGGTCGCCAGTAGTGAAAGTGCGTTACTCAACGCGGCGCCAGACGCTGTGTTGTCGAAAATGCACCAGTTTTCAATAGCTGCACCTCCTTTGCAAAGTTGGGCCTTGAGCGCGATTAAAGCGCTTTCTTCGTACGATGAATAATAGACTCGTGGGGACCCGTGCAGTCGGAAATACCTCATTTCCTTCCAGCCCCCGGGTTGATCCGCGTCTTTGGCGCGGGCGGGATCCGCTGCAACGCGGCTCACTCGGTGCCGCGCAAGCCACTCATCGACCTCTGGTGTAAACCAACTAGCGTGTCGCGGCTCGCACACCAAGGCGGCCGGTGATCGCTGTTGCAACGCTACAAACAGATCCCCGGCACTTTGGCGGTCAAATTCTTTGGCCGGCGGAAACTGAAGAAGAAAAATCGCAAGTTTGTCGCCCAGACCAGCGCTCTCTTCAATGAAGCGCTCGAGCTCCAAAACAGCGCTTCCTGCTGTATGTGTGACTGTTTTGGGTAACTTGACGGCGAAGCGAAAGGCATTCGGCGTGTGCCGTGCCCATCGTTCATAGGTAGTCCGCCGATGAGATCGATGGAAAGATGAATTTATTTCGGTCGCATTCATTGCTCGTGCGTATCGCTCGAGGTGGCTGCCTTCCCCGCCAACTTTCTCGCGGCAAGCTATCGGGACATTCCATCCCGCCGTGCCCAGGTAGAGCTTATCGGCTGCATTCAAGACCGCCACCTCCGGGCCATCCACAGGTCGCCAGTAGGGGCGCAATGTCGATGCAGACCTATTGGGCTGATGCCCTACGACATTACCTTAAGGCGCGTCCAATCGGCTCCAGGGTTGCGCGCGGTTGGCCCTGAACCGCACGCAGCCGCCACGGCTCGCCCCTGATCCAAATCCGATCGATTTCGATCGAGCGCCAGCCGGCCGGCAGCGTAACGGCTCCTTTGCACCAGTCCTGAGGACTGTCCGGGCCGGGCTGAATCTTTGGGAAGCCTTGAATCAACCCCAACAGAAAGCCGCCAAGATTTGCAAAGAAAGGTCCGGCTGCCGGCTGTTCAGGGAAAACGTCTTTACGGTATTCCAACGTCTGCATGAATCGACCGCTGCAGAAATCACCATAGCCGCGCTCCAGCATTTCCAGGGACAACCGTCTGTTGCCCCACCGTGCGGCCCAAACGCCATATAGCGAAGACAACATCGGACTGCCGATATAGCGTTTCGCGATTTTTAGATAGAACGCAAGCGTTGCCCGCTCGGTCTCGTCGCCAAATCCGCCTTCGACAGGGAAAATTCCCATCAGAGGATCTGGCGTTGCGCCTTTTTCTTCGTTGAGGCGGAATGAATCATGTGAGATGACAACTTTACCACGTTTGGGCACCACCATCTTGTTTGCGATGTCCAGCCAGGCAGGATCGAACGCCTTATTCAGTCGCTTGGCCGCAGAAATGGCATCAAATAAAACGGTTCGTGCCAAAACGTTGGTGAAGACTGCATTGTTTGAAGATAATTTTCGCTCAGCGATTCCCATTGAAGTCTGGATTTCATATCTTCCACGCCGTTTGGTGACCCGACTTTTGACCCATTCGGCCACACCAGACAAGACGGGCCAGGCTTTTTCTCTAAGAAAACCTTCGTCGCCTGTTACATCGGCGTAAAGGGCAAAGGCGCGAGCGACGTCAAGCGAGACATGATCTTCGTGCCAAGCTGCCGAGCCCGGCATAGGTGCGGCCTCGTCCCCCGAGGATGGCGCACTTTCCCAGGGAAACTGGAGACCGCGTCGCCCCATCAAACGAGCATTGTTGCGAGCGGCCTCGAGATTGCGAACGCGATAGTCCAATATGCCGTGTGCCGCGTCGGGTTGGAGAAAGGTCAATGGTGGGAGACAGAAAGTCTCAATGTCCCACATCACATGGCCGAAGTAGTAATGATAGTCATGCCAAGTCGCCAATCCGAAGATAGAGGTCGATGAGGGTGACGACGCATGAGTAGACGATAGCAAATAAAAGAAGGCCGCGTCTGCCATCGATTGCCAGCGCCTCTCTGCGCCGACCAATCGAATCCGGCCTTTCCAGAGTTCAGTCCAGCATGCTCGATTTTGTTTCCGTATTGCATCAAAGCCAATATTGGAAGCCATCGCGATCAGTCGCGCAGCCTGGTAATCCGGCTGATTATGGAGAGCGCTGGGAACCAAGCTTGCCAACTGTCGAATTTTATAACGACGTCCGCGACGAGCGTGGAAGTCATACTCACTTCGGAGCCCTTCACCATCCAATGGCGGCCGAAGCGGTGTTACATCTTCTCCTATCAGCTCGGTGACGTAAGCGAGCCCGCACGTTGAGATTCGGCCCGCGCTTTCCCAAAGCAGCGACCCGTCACTCGATTGCTTGGCTTCTCCGGGTGTATCGCGGCTGTATCGTAGCTGGCGCCCTTCAATTCCGGACAGGTCCATTCTTGTGCGGACCTTGAGGTCTGAGGCCGCATCGACCTCGATGGCAATTTCCTGACAGACTATGGTGGGCTGCACGCGACTGCAGAACGAGACCACCTCGATCCTTGCTTTGCGGCTCCCGACCTTGCACTCCAAGCGGCTGGTCAACTCGGCGGTGGAAAAATCGTACTCTTGCTCAACGACGCGAATGGAATGGGGTGCATCGGACATCCAGGCGCCCTGCAGACATATGTCTCCAGCTATTGGATAAGGAGCGAACGCCGCGGCCTCAATTTTTCTTTCTGCATGCTCTCCGGAATACCCGCTGAGCAAGGCGATACCGGGAGTCAGAGGATTGTCGCGGACCTTTAAGCCAATGACTCCGTTCGACA